>QGUQ01000290.1 GCA_003242195.1 Bacillota bacterium
TAAATTTTTTTTGATGTTTTTTTTTACAAGAGAAAGCCGGAAACGCGATTTAGTTCCGTTTTGTGGGCTCGGAGAATTGTATAAGAGACAGGAGTTGACCCCCACCACGAGCACGTCGCCCAGCGAGCGCGCGGTCTCCAGGGTCTTGAGATGCCCGGCGTGCAGCAGGTCGAAACACCCGTTGGTCAGGACCACCGCCCCGCGGCCCGCCAGGAGGCGGGGGAGCTCCTCCAAGCCGACCAGCTTGGTGCGGGCCGGCCGCGGGCCGTCCCCAGCCTTAGCCAACCTGCATCCCCTCCCTGGCAGCCGCGTCTCGCAGCTCCGCCTGGGTGACGGGTTCGGTACCCGGCTTGCGCACCGCCAGGCTGCCCGCCAGGTTGGCCAGGCGGGCCGCCGCCGGGACGTCCAGCCCCGAACCCAGCCCCAGGGCCAGCACGGCCGCCACGGTATCCCCGGCGCCGGTCACGTCGTAGACGGCAGCAGGATCGACAGCGGGCAGGTGCAAGGGCGAGCGGCCCGGTAGTAGCACCGCCATGCCGTCGGGACCCATGGTGACCACCAGGGCCCGGAACTCGCCCTTCGCCAGGATCGCCCTGCCCGCCCGGGTGATGTCGTCGTAGGTCTCCAGGGAGCTCCCCCACGCCTCCGCCAGTTCCTCCGTATTGGGGGTCGCCACCGTCGCGCCCCGGTAAGCAAGGAGGCGGTGGCGGGAGTCCACCACCACCGGGCGGTTCCCCGCCAGCCGCCGGATCCGTGGCCACAGGTTCGGGGTCAGGTCGCTGAGGCCGTAGTCGGCCAGCACGATGGCATCGGCACGCTCCACGGCCGCGGCCAGCGCCCCCTCCAGTTCCTCCCCGCACCGGTCCGGTCCCGGCGTCTCCACCCCGGACGCTAGCCCCTTGTCCGGCACCACGTCCAGGCGCAGCACCTGCTGGGCCGGCGCCGCCCGGGGCGCCGCCACGAAGCGGGCCTTCAGCGGGGTGGTCCAGCCCTGCCGCACGTTGCCGGGCAGCAGTTCCACGCCCGTGGCCCGCAACCGTTCGATGAGGGCGCGGCCCCAGTCGTCATCCCCCACGGGGCTGGCCAGCATCGCCCGTGCCCCCAGGGCGGCGATGCTCCGGGCGCAGTGGGCGGCGCCGCCGGGCATGATCACCTGTCGCTCGTATTCCAGGATCAGCACGGGTGCCTCGCGGGAAATGCGGCGCGGGACGCCGTACACCCACAGATCGGCGATGGCGTCGCCGACCACCAGGATGGTCCGGCCAGCGAAGCCCGCGACGATCTCCGCCGCGGCGATGCTTGAGCCAATATACGATCCCTCGGACATGGTCCTCCCGTACCTTCTGACTCGGCCTCCCCCGCGGATCCGGAACCGGGTGGCCCGGCCTTCACCGGGCAGGCGCCCCCAAGAGTTCGGCGGCCGCGGCCAGCACGGCCTCGACATGGATGGTTCGCATCGCCTCGCAGCGGCACTCCGCCGCCTGCAGGTAGCGGATCGGACCGTTCATCCAGCGGATGCAGCGACGGCCGCGGCTGCAGGTGCCGACCACGACGCGGTGACGGGGGTCGAGGGGGGCAAAGTTGCGCGGGTCGGACGGCCCGAACAGTCCCACCACCGGCGTCCCCACCGCCTCGGCCATGTGCAGCGGGCCGCTGTCGTTCCCGATCATGAGATCGACGCGCTCCAGGACGGCAGCGGTTTCCAACAACGCCAGGCGGCCCGTCAGGTCCAGCAGTGGAATCGCTCCCGCCCGGCGGGCGATCTCCGCCGAGAGGGGTACGTCGTCAGGCCCGCCCACCAGGACGATGCTGGCCTGGAAGCGGGAGGCCAGCCGGGTCGCCAGTTCGGCGAAGCGCTCGGGGGGCCAGCGCTTGGCCGGGAAATGATCGGCACCTGCATGGAGCGCCACCACCGGCTGCCGCAAAGAGGCCAGGAGCTCCCGGGCGCGCGCCTTCTCGGCGGGTCCGGTGTACAGTTCCATGTGCAACCCGTCGGGCGCGGCCCCGACCCCGGCGACCACCCCCAGACAGTACTCGATGGCATGCCGGTTCCGGACGTCGGGAACCGGCCGCCCGTAGAGCCGGCCGAGGCGGCGGGCGTCGAAAACGTGGAAGCCCACCCGCTCGGCCGCGCGGAAGAAGGGGGTGACCCAGGTACCGAAACGGGACAGGCCCACCCCCAGGTCGAAGCGCCGGTCGAACATGCGCAGCGTGGAAACCGCCAGGTCCAGGCCACCCGGGCACGCCACCACGTGGTCGACGTGGGGATTGTACCGCAGGAGCGGTTCGTTGGACGCCCAGCACAACACCGTGATCTCGGCCTCGGGAAAGCGCCGGCGCAGGGCACGCAGGGCAGGCGTGGCGAACAGGGTGTCCCCCAGCGGGCAGAGCAGGACGACCAGGATCGTGCGTACCTGGCGGGGGTCGGGTCGGACCCCGCCGCCGTGGGCACCGTTCCACAAGTCCGCCTTTCGGGGATTCACAACACTGCGTCCTAACAAGGGCCGTCGCCTCCCTTGGAACGGCCGCGGGCCATCCCAGGAGCTTCGTCGCCACGGGGTGCGGCCGTTGGCCCATACCGGGCGTTGCCTGGAACTCCTGGGTGGTGACGGTGGAAATCGGCCGTTTTCCGGCCCATTGCTATTTTAGCCATTGGCTGTCTGCCGGGAGCCAAGCCCCCGCCGGGTAGGCTACGACGCCCGGGACCAACCCGGGATCGAGGAGTTTGCTCGCCTGGAGATGGGCGGGGGATCCATGGTAGGACCGGAGGGCGGCGACAAGCCCGTCCCTCCGATTCCTGGGAGGGGTCGGCCCCTGCCCCGCGGACCAGCGGAACCGGGGCCCGATCATGCGGGAAGCTGGTTCCAGAGGATCTCTCCCTCCGGCGTGACCCAGCGCGTCCTGGCGCCACCCGCAGCGCGGCGGGGCACGGGAGGTGAGGGAGACCGGGTTGTAAAGCTGAACAGCCTGAGCACGGGCCGCGGCAGGACGGCCACCTCGGGATCGCCCCCGACGCCGGGAGTCCTGCGCAAGAGGAGTGCGGCCGCCTCCAGCACCCGCAGACCCTCGCGCCGCGCCGGCTCGTCGTCGCTACCGCGGGTGGGCGGAGCCGGATCGCCCAGCACCACGGTCACCCCCAGCGTCATGGCGCCCGCCACCGCATCCGGCCAAGGCACGCCGGGCCATGCCTCCCCGCCGGGTACCCCGGCGGACCAACCTCCGGAGGGCACACAGAGGGCCA
>QGUQ01000291.1 GCA_003242195.1 Bacillota bacterium
GGTTACGAGCGCCGCATGCGCGCCTGCCTGTGGGCGCTGGCGTGCGGTGATGCCCTCGGTCAGATGACCGAGGGCTATTGGCCTCACTGGATCGAACGCGTCTACGGCGGGCCGGTCCGCGACTTCGCCGCGCCCCTCCGCCCCCACGACCCGCTGGACTGGCGGGAGGCCGAGGTCTCGGACGACACGGTGATGACGCTGCTCCTGGCGCGGTCCCTCGTCGAGCACGAAGGGCGCCTGGACGCCGACGACTTCGCCGCTCGGATCGTCGAGCGCCCCATCAAGGGCTGGCCCCGCTGGACCGCCTTCGCCCGGGCGCGGGAGGCGGGGGACGTGGCGGCCGCCACGGACAGCGTGGGGCCCGGCGCGGCTGTGCGCTCCGTGGCCATCGGCCTCATCGATCGTCCCGACGATCTGGACCTCCTGGTGCTGGATGCCGTCGCGGCGGCCCGGGTCACCCATCGGCGCCGGCCGGCGGTGGAGGCGGCGGCCGCGGTGGCAGCGGCGGTGTCGGCGGCCATCGAGGGCGGCAGCCGCGACGACGTGCTGGAGACGGCGATGGCCGCGGCGGTCCGGGCGCGGGAGCAGGGCGATCCCGCCGGCGACGGCCCGGAAGCGGATATCGCCGGGGCGCTGGAGGCGCTGCGGCTGACCCTGGGCGGGCGCCAGGCAGCCTCCCTCACCCTGGGGGAGCTGGGCGGCATCTTGCGCAGCCGGGTGGAGCCCGGCTTCAGTGCCGCCGAGGCCGTGCCCTTCGCTCTGGTCCTCGCCTGTGCCGCTGCCGACGCCCGGCGCGCTATCCTGGAAGCGGTGAACCAGGGCGGCGACGCCGACTCCGTGGCCGCCATCGCCGGCGCCGTGGCGGCCGCCATGGCGCCGGAGACGCTGCCGGAGGCGTGGGTCGGCCGCGTCCGGACGGCCAATCCCGGCCTGGGCATCGACGAGCTCGTTCCGGCGCTGGCCCGCTTGCGCTGACCCGCCCGGGCCGGTGCCGGTGCGGGCGGCCACGGGCCGGAATGCGACGAGGGCGGGGACGGGCTGGAACCCGGCGGTACCCGCCGCGGCACCGAGGGAGGACTCGCTGGGGGCGAAGGAGGGATGGCGGTGGCCTACCGCATCCTGCTGGTGGACGACGAGCCGGCGCTGGTCAAGGGGTTGCGCCGCAGCCTCGAGCAGGCCGGCTTCGAGGTGGAGGTCGCCGGGGACGGGCGGGAGGCGCTGGAGCGCTTCGCCGCCGGCGGCATCGACCTGATCATCCTTGACATCATGTTGCCCGAGGTGGACGGCCTCACCGTCTGCCGGGAGGTGCGGAAGACCTCCCAGGTCCCCATCATCATGCTGACGGCCCGGGACGAGGACGTGGACCGCATCGTCGGCCTGGAGCTGGGTGCCGACGACTACGTGGTGAAGCCCTTCAACCCGCGGGAGCTGATCGCCCGCATCCGCGCCGTCCTCCGCCGGGCCGACCGTGGCGCCAC
The DNA here is from genome assembly GCA_003242195.1 of Bacillota bacterium. GTDB lineage: Bacteria > Bacillota > Sulfobacillia > Thermaerobacterales > Thermaerobacteraceae > ZC4RG37. The sequence goes on from QGUQ01000291.1 coordinate 1,479, forward strand.
GGCGGGCGCCGCCGCCCGAGCCGGGAGCGCTCCCGGCGCCGCTCGGGGAGCGGGAGCGGGCGAGGGTGGGGACGGCGAGGAAGTCCTGGTCCGCGGGCCGCTGCGCATCGACCGGGCCCGTTACCGGGTGACGGTGGACGGCCGGCCCGTCGAGCTGACGCCCCGCGAGTTCGAGCTGCTGGTCACCCTGGCCCAGCGGCCGGGGCGGGTGTTCACCCGGGAGCAGCTCCTGGAACAGGTCTGGGGCTACCACTACGCCGGCGACACCCGGGCGGTGGACGTGGCCATCCGCCGGTTGCGGGAGAGGCTCGAGCCGGACCCGGCCCATCCCGTTTTCGTGCGGACCAAGTGGGGCGTCGGGTACTATTTTGCCGACCCCGAAGAGATGGCGGGAGGGCAGCCGGCGACCGGCGGGCGGGCCGGCGGCCGCACCCGCCCCGGGCCTGGTTCCTGATGGCGGGACCTCGGGCACGGGCAACCGGGGAGACGTGAGCGTTGTCGCTGCGCTGGAAGTTCACCCTGGTGCTGCTAGGCGTGACGCTGGTCAGCCTGGCCGTCACCGTGCGCGTCGCCACGGAGACGGCCCTTGGCGTCCTATTGCGTGACCGGCAGTCGCGGGCGCTGGCGGCGGCCACCTTCTTCGCCGGCCGGCTGGAGCAGGCGGTGGTGGCCGGGGAGCGGCAGCGGCTTGCCAACGAGGTGGCCGGGCTGCGGCTGGAGGGCGTGGGGCGGCTCCTCGTGACGGATCCCAAGGGATTTGTCCTGGCGGACAGCGCCGCCGCCACCGACGCCAGCCTGCTGGGCCGCCAGCTGGAGCACGTCGAGATCCGCTCCGCCCTGGTGGGCGAGAGCCTGGCAGGGGTGCGCCGCTTGCCGGACGGCCGGTACGCCATGTACGCCGCCGTTCCCGTGCGCGGGCCCAACAACCAGATCGCGGGCGCTGTCGTCCTGTCCATCGACGTCAGCGACATCTTCGCCGCCGTCGGGGACATCCGGGCCCGCCTCTTCCGGCTGGGCGCGCTGATCGCCCTGGCCATGGCCGCCGTGGCCTACCTGTTCGGATCGTACCTGGCGCGACCCCTGCACAACCTGGCCCGGGCGGCGGGCCGCATCGCCCGGGGGCGCTTCGACGAGCGCGTGCCCGCCCGCGGCCGGGACGAGCTGGCCGTGCTGGCCCGGGCCTTCAACGACATGGCGGCCCACCTGGCGCGGATCGACGAGACGCGCCGGGACTTCATCGCCAGCGCGTCCCACGAGCTCCGCACCCCCGTGGCCGCCCTCAAGACCCTGACCGACGCCCTGCTCCACGACCCCGACGCCACCGTGGAGGACTACCGGGAATTCCTCCGCGACATCGATGCCCAGGTCGACCGGCTGGCGCACCTCACCGCCAGCCTGCTCACCCTGGCCCGCCTCGACCGGGAGAAGGAGACCATGGACCTGCGCCGCCTCTCCCTGGGCGAGCTGGTCCGGGACGTGGCGGACTGGCTGGCGCCGGAGGCGCGCCGCCGTGGCGTCAGCCTGCAGGTGGCCGGGCACGCCGAACCCGAGGTGCTGGTGGACCGGACCAAGTTCGAGCGGGCCCTGACCAACCTCATCGACAATGCCATCAAGTACGGCGGGCCCGGCGTCGTGCGGGTGGAATACGGCGAGCGGGCGGGGTTTGACCCCATCTCCGTGGCCCGCGAGCTCATGGAGGCCCTGACGATGCCGCCGGCGGGCGGGCCGGGGGG
>QGUQ01000292.1 GCA_003242195.1 Bacillota bacterium
TGCGGCGGGCGGACCTGCTGATCGGCGCCGTGCTGATCCCGGGCGCCCGGGCGCCGCGCCTGGTGACGGAGGAAATGGTGCGGGCGATGAAGCCCGGCGCGGTGATCATCGACGTGGCCGTGGACCAGGGTGGGTCCATCGCCACCATCGACCGGGTGACGACCCACGACAACCCCACCTACGAGCGTTACGGCGTCGTCCACTACGCCGTCGCCAACATGCCCGGTGCGGTCCCCCGGACGTCCACCCTGGCTCTGACCAACGCCACGCTCCCCTACGTCCTGGAGCTGGCCCGCGACGGGGTGAAGGAAGCCGTCCGCCGTAACCGCGCCCTGGCGCTGGGCGTGAACACCCACGCCGGCCACTTGACCCACCGGGCGGTGGCGGAAGCCCACGGGTTGCCCTACACGCCCCTGGAGGAAGTCCTGTAACGGCCCGACGACGGGGCGGGAGGACCAGCCATGGCGGCAAGGGGAGCCAGGGGCCACCAGGTGGGAGCGGCGGCCGGTCACGGAGACATGCACCGGCTCATCCAGGAGTTCATCGACTACCTGCGGGTCGAGCGCGGCCTGGCCGGCAACACCCTGGCCGCATACCGCCGCGACCTGGCCCACTTCGCCGCCTTTCTCGGGAACCGGGGCCTACCTCTGGCGGCCGTGGACCGCCCGCTCCTCACCGCCTACCTCCACGAGCTCCACAGGAGGGGCCGGAGCGCCGCGACCCGGGCCCGCAGGCTGGCGGCACTCCGCGGGTTCTTCCGCTACCTGCATGAGGAGGGCCACCTGGCCACGGATCCCACCGAGGGGATGGCGTCCCCGCGCCTGGAGAGGCGGCTGCCCCGGATCGTGTCCGTCGAAGAGGTCGGCCGGCTGGTGGGAGCCCCCGACCCCTCGCGGCCGGAGGGACTGCGGGACCGGGCGCTATTGGAGCTGCTGTACGCCACGGGCATGCGCGTGTCGGAGCTGGTGGGCCTGGACCTGGACGACGTCCACCTGGAGCATGGTTACGCCCGCTGTCGCGGCAAGGGAGGAAAGGAGCGGGTGGTGCCGGTGGGGGTGCCCGCCCTGCGGGCGGTGCGAGAATACCTGCTGCACGGGCGCCCGCGTCTGGTACGGAACCTGGGAGAGCGGGCGCTGTTCCTCAACCGCCGGGGCGGCAGGCTCAGCCGGCAGGCCGTGTGGAAGCTCATCAAGGCGTACGCCCGGGCGACTGGTATCGGCCGAGCGGTGACGCCCCACACGCTGCGCCACTCCTTCGCCACGCACCTCCTCGCCGGCGGTGCGGACCTGCGCTCGGTGCAGGAACTGCTGGGCCACGCGGATGTGGCCACGACTCAGATCTACACCCACCTCACCCGCCGGCACCTGCTGGAAACCTACATGAGGGCCCACCCCCGTGCCCGCCAGGAGCCCGCCCGGTCAACGGACCGGTAGAGGGCAAAGCCGGTAGACGGCAACAAGGGAAACTCTGTCGACGCGAGGGCCGGCGAACTCCCCCGTGCCCGCCGCGGCGCCGGGGCCGGCCGGCGGGCGCCGGGACCGCCACCGGGGGCGAAACGGGGGCAAAGAGCGAGAGAAGGGAACGAAGCAGGTCCTGCTTTCAGGAGGCGGGAGCGCCATGGACCGGACCGGCGACACGGAGCACGGGCACGGGCGAACACCTGAAGGGAGCGCGGACGGCAGGGCGGCCGGTCGCCCGGGACCCCAAGGGGCCCTGCGGTCGCTTCCGGCCGTGCACCGCCTGGCCCGCCATCCCCTCGTGCGGCAGGCGACCGGATCCTTGCCAGAGGGGTGGGTCACGCCCGTCGTCCAGGAGGTCATCGCAGAGGAGCGGCAACGGCTCCTGGCCGGGGCGGCGCCCCGGACCGAGGACACCCTGGCGGAGGAGGTCGCCCGGCGCCTGCAGCGCTTGCGGCGGCCGTCCCTGCGCCCCGTGATCAACGCCACGGGTATCATCCTCCACACCAACCTGGGTCGCGCTCCCCTGCCGGAAGGGGCGGTGGAGGCCGTCCGGGCGGTGGCGGGCGGCTACTGCACCCTGGAGTTCGACCTGGAATCCGGCGAGCGCGGGTCGCGGCTCGACCACGTGCGGGACCTGCTCCGCCTGCTCACCGGCGCCGAGGACGCCCTGGTGGTCAACAACAACGCCGCCGCCGTGCTGCTGGTGCTGAGCGCCCTGGCGGCGGGTCGGGAGGTCGTCGTCTCCCGCGGCCAGCTGGTGGAAATCGGCGGTTCCTTTCGCATCCCCGAGATCCTCGCCCAGAGCGGCGCCCGCCTGGTGGAGGTGGGCACCACCAACAAGACCCGGCTGTCGGACTACGCCGCCGCCATCACCGAGCAGACCGCCCTGCTGCTGCGGGTGCACGCCAGCAATTACCGGATCATCGGCTTCACCGCCAGCGTGCCCCTCCAGGACCTGGCCCGCCTGGGGCGGCAACACGGCATCCCGGTGGTGGACGACATCGGCAGCGGCCTCCTCTTCCCCCAACCAGAACCGGTCTTCGCCGACGAGCCGGCGGTGACGGCCAGCCTGGAGGCAGGGGCGGACTTGGTCACCTTCAGCGGGGACAAGCTCCTGGGCGGGCCCCAGGCGGGTATCGTGGTGGGCCGGGCAGACCTCATCGCCCGCCTGCGCCGCCACCCGCTGATGCGCGCCCTGCGCTGCGACAAGCTGGTACTGGCCGCTCTCGAAGCCACCCTGCGCGAGTACCTGGACCCCGAGGGTGCCCGCCGGCGGGTGCCGGCCCTGGCCATGTTGGTCCGGGACCCGCAGGAACTGGAGCGGGCGGCGGCATCCCTGGCGGAGCGCTTGCAGCGGCGGCTGGGCAAGGCGGCGGAGGTGATCGTCGTCCCGGGCCGCTCCCAGGCCGGCGGCGGCAGCCTGCCCGGGGTGGAACTGGACACCACCCTGGTGGGCATCCGCACGGCGGCGCCAGCCACCCGCCTGGCTCGGGCCCTTCGGGTCGGGGAGCCGCCGGTCATCGGCCGGGTCCAGGACGAGACCTTCTGGCTCGACCCGCGCACGGTGCCGGAAGATCAGTGGGAGCCGTTGGTGCAAGCGGTGGTGGCGGCGGTGGAGCGGGTCGCCGCGTCACCCGCCGCCAGGGGCGAGCGGTGACCGCCCGGGCCCGGCGCGGCGCCCCGGCGTCGCATACGGGCGGAGCGCTGGGACACCCTACGCGAGGACGGAAGTCCTCAGGCATCGGAGG
>QGUQ01000293.1 GCA_003242195.1 Bacillota bacterium
ACAGGCCGACGAGGCCGACAACCCGCGCCTTGACAACGTGCACGAGCTGACGGCGGCGGCCGCCCGGTTCTCCGACATCCCGTCGTTTCTGGCCTACGCCGACATGATGGCCACCAGGTCGCAGCGTGACGACGACGAGGCCGGCGACAAGGTGCAGATCATGACGATCCACCGCAGCAAGGGTCTGGAGTGGCCGGTCGTGTTCGTGGCCGGCGTGGCGGACGGGCTGCTGCCCCATGCCATGGCCGAGTTCGAGGCCGAAGAGCGGCGCCTGTGCTACGTGGCCATCACCAGGACCCGGGACCGGCTCTACGTGAGCTGCCCGGCCACCTACAACGGCAAGGCGTGCGAGCCGTCGCCCTTCCTGTACGAGATGGGCCTGCTGGAGGCCGAACCGCTGGGGGGAGAGGGGAACCATGGCGCGGTGCAGGGCCTGCCGGGCAACGATTGCCTGGGTTCCGACGGTACACGGTCGGATGATGCCGGTGGACGCGCGGCCCTGGTATGTGATCTGCGAGCTGCCGGCGGGGCGCTTTGAGGAAAAGCGGGTCTGCGTCGTCACGGACGACGGCCGGGTGGTGTGGGGCGTTCCGGTCGGCCAGGACGACAGCCTCCGCGAGGCGGCGGAGATCGCCCGCCTCGCGGGGGGCACCGTCGGGCGGCGCCCGCACTGGGCGTCCTGCCCGGAAGCTGAGCGGTTCCGCGGGAGGGGAGCACGCCATGCCGGATGAGGGGATGGCGCCGTACTGGGTGGTCCGGGTGACGGACAAGCGGGTGGTTGCGGAGGCCGCCGATTACGAGGCCGCCCGGCAAGCCCTGTGGCTCTGCTGGCAACGGGGCTGGCCGGTCGAGATCCGGCGCAACCCGCTGACCATTCCCGTCGCCGAGCCGGAAGAAGGACGTGCGTCGCGAGGGGATGGGGGTGCTGGCCGATGAGCGGGCCCTACGTCCGGGCCACCTGCGTTGATTCCAAGGCGGAGGTCTGGCTGAACCTCGGGCAGGTCAAGCTGCTGGTCCACAAGGGCAAGGAAACGCTGGTCTATTACGCCGACCACGCGTGCTGGCGCGTCCGGGAGACGCCCGAAGAGCTGCTGGGGCGCGTGGCGGCGGGCGGGCCGGCCGAGCGCAGCTGGCAGCTCCAGGACGGGGTTGTTCGCGTCGCCAGGGGGTGAGGGGCCTTGAGGATCACGGGACAGGCGCCATGCCGCGACCTGACCTGGCTGGCCGAGCGGGTGGCGCAAGGCCTTTACGAGTCGATGGCAGGCGAGGCGCGAGGGGTGAGGTCGGGCGCACGACGGTGCCAAGGGCTGCGCTGATGGCGATGTTGGCGGGCAAGGAGTCATCGGGCGTCATCGCCCGGCCGAAATGGGGGGCGTGAAATGGACCGCCTGCCGGACATCATCAAGCCCGTCGTTTGGGTGTGGGTCGCCGTCAACGTGGCGGCGATCCTGTGGACCGGGTTCCTGGGCTACGTTCTTCTGCGGCTCGTCCTCGAGCTGCAGGCGTGGTCGGTGCAGCTGGGGCTGTAGCGGGCAGGGGCCAGCCGGCCCGGGCTGTGACGATGGGCGAGGCTCGCACCCGGCCGGCGGCCCCCCACCGCCATGGTAGCAGAGGCCGCAGCGCAAAGCACGTCGAGATTCCCAGGGTCAGATGGAGGGCGGCTCGATGGCGTGGATTCGATCAGACGTATCGCTGCCCAAGCATCCCAAGACGAAGCGCCTGGCGCGCTTGCTCGACATTCCGGTGGTGCAGGTCATCGGGCACCTGCACGCCCTGTGGTACTGGTGCTACGAGTACGCCCCGGACGGCGACCTGAGCCACTTTGACGTCGCGGACATCGCCGAGGCGGCCATGTGGGAAGGGGACGCCGAGGCCTTCATCAACGCCCTGCTGGAATGCGGCCCTGGCGAGAAGGCGGGATTCCTGGAGCGGGACTCGGAGGGGCGCCTGCGGGTCCACGACTGGGAGGAATACGCCGGCAAGCTGATCGAGCAGCGCGAGCGAGCCCGTCAGCGGGCGAAGCGTTGGCGTGAGCAACAGGCACGGAACGCGCACGTACGCCGCACGAACCGCGGACGTGCGCGCAACGACGACGAACGTACGCGCAGCGAACGCGCAGCGAACGCGTACGCGAACGCGCACGCAACGGGTACGTACGACGAACGTACGCCGCTACGTACGTACGGACGTACGTACGTAACGAACGAAGGAAGCAGTACCTCTGAAGAGACTGCTGAGGGTGAAAAGGTACAGGGGAGGAAGGAAGGGGGGTCCGGGGGGAAACCAACGGCCTCCAGCCCCCTGGCCATCCTCACCGACCACCAGCGCATGGCCCTCGAAGTCCTGCGTTCGGTGCCTCTCTGGCCGGCGGATGATGAGCGGGACGCTCAGCTGCTGACCAGCCTGGCCGAAGAGTTCCCGGACGTTAACCTGCTGGCCGAGGCGAAGGCCTGGCGCACCTACAAGCTGGACCGGCCACTCTCGAAGCAGTCGAACCCGCGGCTGCAGTTCCGTAACTGGGTGCGGATTGCCTACGAGCGGCGCGGCCACAAGGCAGAGGCTGCGCCGGCCCGGGAGCCGGCTGCGGATGGCGGGCAGGAGGGCAGTGCCTGGGAACGTGGCTGGCGGCCCTACTACCGCAAGATCACCGAGGAAGAGCTGGCCCGCTACCGGGGCGAGGCCGTAACCCAGCTGTCCCTGGGGGAGGGGGAGGCCGGCCATGGCGACGCCTGAGCAGCTGCCGCACGACCTCGAGGCCGAGAAGGCCGTTCTCGGCGCCTGCCTGCTGGACCCGCAGGCCCTGGCGGCGGCCGCGGAGATGCTGACGCCGGCGGCCTTCTACAAGCCGGCCCACGGCTGGATCTTCGAGGCGATGCTGGACCTTGCGGACGAGGGGCAGCCGGCCGACCTGATGACGCTGGCCGACGAGCTGCGGGCCCGGAACCGGCTGGAAAGCGTCGGCGGGATGACCTACCTGGCCGAACTGGCGGGGACAGTGCCCACGGCGGCCCACGTCGAGCATTACGCCCGGATCGTGCAGGCGATGCACCGGCGCCGGCAGCTGATCCGGGTGGCGGCAGAGCTGCAGCACCGGGCCCGGGACATGAGCACGGACCTGGACGAGCTGCTGGACCAGGCGGAGCGAGCCGTCTTTGCGGTGGCGCAGGACGCATCGTCCGACGACGCGGGGGTGGTCGGCCCGGG
>QGUQ01000294.1 GCA_003242195.1 Bacillota bacterium
GGCGGATGGTGCGCGAATGGCCGTATGCAGCGCATTCACCGCATTCATGCGTGCATGTATACCGAGAGGGGAGGGAGATTGCCATGGGCCGGAGGGGACCGCCGCCGAAGCCGACTGTCCTGAAGGTGCTGGCCGGGAACCCGGGGAAGCGGCCCTTGCCGCAGAACGAACCAAAACCGGCGCCTATCGCACCGAAGTGCCCCTCCTGGCTGGACAAGATCGCAAAGCGGGAGTGGAAGCGGGTTGCTGGCGAGCTGGAGAAGCTGGGGCTGCTGACGCAGGTGGACATGGCCGCCCTCGCTGCCTACTGCCAGGCATACAGCCGGTGGGTCCAGGCCGAGGAGACGATCAAGCGAGAGGGCCTGGTGGTGACCACGGAGAGCGGCTACCAGATGCCGCACCCGGCGGTGAAGATTGCCGAGAAGAGCATGCAACTCATCCGGGCCTTCTGCATTGAGTTCGGGCTGACCCCCAGCGCAAGAGCCCGGATGGCGCTCCCTGGCAAGAAGGACGAGGCGGACGAGTTCGAGGAGTGGCTCAGCCGTGGCAAGGCGGCGCGCCAGGGCGGCTGATCCGGTCACGCAGTACGCCCTGGATGTGGTAGAGGGCCGGGTGGTTACCGGCCGCCTCGTTCGCCTGGCCTGCGAGCGCCATCTGCGGGACCTGGATACCGGATGGCAGCGGGGATTGCGGTGGGACCCGGATGCCGCTCAACATACCCTCGATTTTTTTAGGTTCCTGAAGCAGTCGAAGGGCAAGTGGGACAACGTTCCCCTACTCCTGGAGCCATGGCAGAAGTTCATCGTGGGGTCGGTGTTCGGGTGGAAGAGGTGGGATGAGGCCAACCAGGCCTGGCTCCGGCGATTTCGGGTGGCGTACAACGAGATTGCCAGGAAAAATGGCAAGTCCACCCTCTCGGCTGGGGTCGGCCTGTACATGCTCGTGGGCGATGGCGAACCTGGGGCTGAGGTGTACTCGGCGGCCACCAAGCGGGACCAGGCCAAGATCGTCTGGGACGAGGCCGCCAAGATGGTCCGCAAGAGCCCGGCACTGTCCAAGCGGATCAAGGTCCTGCCGGGCAAGGCCAACATGCACGTGCTGGCCAACGGCAGCAAGTACGAGCCGTTGGGCGCTGATGCCGACAGCCTGGATGGCCTGAACGTGCACTGCGCCATCGTTGACGAGTTGCACGCCCACAAGACCCGGGACCTGTGGGATGTCCTGGACACGGCGACTGGCGCTCGATTGCAGCCCCTGATGTGGGCAATCACCACGGCCGGGACCGACAGGGAGAGCATCTGCTACGAACAGCACTCCTACGCCGTGGAAGTGCTGGAGGGCCGGATCCAGGACGACACGTTCTTCGCGTACGTGGCGACCATCGATGAGGGAGACGACCCCTTCGATGAACGGGTCTGGATCAAGGCCAATCCCAACCTCGGGATCTCGGTTCAGATTGAGGACCTGCGGAGAAAGGCCGAAAAGGCCAAGAGGGTCCCAACGGCCCTGAACGCGTTCCTCCGACTGCACCTCAACGTGTGGACCAACCAGACCACCGCATGGTTGGACCTCGACCTCTGGGACCGGAATGCCGGTCCGGTCAGTTGGGTGGCACTCGAGGAAAGGCTCCGTGGCCGCCGGTGCTACGGCGGCTTGGACCTGTCCAGCACCCAGGACATGACGGCCTGGGTGTTGGTTTTCCCTCACGACGACGATCTCGAACGGATCGATGTGCTTTGCCGGTTCTGGGTGCCGGAGGCGCGGTTGACGGCCGAGGACAATCGGTACCGCGACCAGTACAAGGCCTGGGCTAGGACCGGGGCCCTGAAGGTCACCCCGGGAAGTGCCGTGGATTACGACTTCATCGTGAAGCAGGTCCTGGAAGACGCAAGCACCTTCCAACTGGTGGACCTCAACATCGACCGCCTGTTCCAAGCCCACCAGGTCGCCGTCCGGCTGATGGATGAGCTGGGCGACGACAAGGTCATCGGCATGGGGCAAGGCTGGAAGGCCATGACGGCCCCCATGAAGGAACTGGAACGGCGGTTGATTCTCGAGAAGGTCCACCACGGTGGCCACCCGGTGTTGCGCTGGATGGCCGGCAACATCGCCGTGCGCCTGGGACCGAATGAGGACATGGCGCCGGATAAGAAGTCCAGCCAGGGCAAAATCGACGGCATCGTGGCCCTCATCATGGCCCTGGACCGGGCCATGCGGCACACCAAGGCCGAACGCAGCGTGTACGAGGACCGGGGGGTGATCATCCTGTGAGGCTCCTGCGGCGGATTGCAGTTAGCCTCCGTGGCGTTGTAACCCTGCGCGACGCGCTCTTCTTCGGCGGCCTGGGCATGGTGGCTGTGGGTCTCCGGGAGATTTACCCCCCGGCGGCTTGGATTGTGCCCGGTCTCGTGCTGATGTGGGTGGGCTGGCACATGCGACGGGGGGTGGAGCGGTAAGTGGGCATCCTGGACCGCGTTGAAGTCCGCAGCACCCTTGCCCGGCCTGCTTCCTGGCTTTCCGAGACTCTGGTAGGGCGTCGCACGCTGGCCGGGGTCAGGATGGATGACCACACCGCCCTTACCCTTACGGCCGTCTACAACGCTATCGCCATCTACGCCAAGACGGTGGGTGCCTTGCCGCTGAAGCTGTACGAGCGGCTGGAGCCGAGGGGTAAGCGGGAGGCGCCGGAGCATCCCCTGTACGCCATCTTGCATGACGCTCCGAACCCGGAGATGCCGGCCATGCAGTTCCGGGAGACGCTGACCGGCCACCTGATAGGGTGGGGCAACGCGTACGCCGAGATCGAGTTCGACGCTGCCGGCCGGGTTCGGGCCCTGTGGCCGTTGCTGCCACACAAGATGCGGGTAGAGCGGGACCCACAGACCAACCGGCTGCGGTACATCTACACCCTACCCGACAGCGTGGGCGGCCGGCAGGTGGAGCTGCCTCCGGAGCGAGTTCTGCACATCCCCGGTTTCGGCTACGACGGCACGGTCGGCTACAACCCGATTCGACTGTTCCGGGAGAACCTGGGCATCGTCAAGGCCGCTGAGGAGTATGGCGCCAGGTTTTTCGGTAGTGGGGCGCGCCCTTCCGGCGTGCTGCAGCACCCCGGCAAGCTGTCTCCGGAGGCGCAGGCCAGGCTGCGGGAGAACATCGAACGCCTGTATGGCGGCCTGGAAAACTCCCACCGTATCG
>QGUQ01000295.1 GCA_003242195.1 Bacillota bacterium
GTGGACGCCGTGGTGGTCGATTACCAGTGCATCATGCCCTCCCTGGCCACGGTGGCCGAATGCATGGGAACCACCCTGATCACCACCACGGACATCACCCGGATTCCCGGCGCCGTTCACGTGGAGTTTACCGAGGAACGGGCTGCCGAGCACGCCCGGGAGATTCTCCGCCTCGCCATCCAGAACTTCGCCCGGCGTCGCGGCCGGCCGGTGGACATCCCGGACCGCAAGGCCAAGGTGGTGGCCGGCTTCTCCGTCGAGGCGATCGTCAACGCCCTCTCCAAGCTGAACCCCGAGGACCCGCTGAAGCCCCTCATCGACCAGATCGCCGCCGGGAACATCCGCGGGGTGTGCCTGTTCGCCGGCTGCAATAACGTCAAGGTGCAGCAGGACCGCAACTTCGTCACCATGGCGCGCCGGCTCCTCAAGGAGAACGTGCTGGTGGTGGCCACCGGCTGTGGTGCGGGCGCGCTGATGCGCCACGGGTTCATGGATCCGGCCAACGTGGACGAACTGTGCGGCGACGGCCTCAAGGCCGTCTTGAAGGCCATCGGGGAGGCCAACGGGCTGGGCGGGCCGCTGCCGGCGGTCCTGCACATGGGCTCGTGCGTGGACAACAGCCGGGCCGTAGCGCTGGCGGTGGCCGTCGCCAAGCGCCTCGGCGTGGATCTGGACCAGCTGCCGGTGGTCGCCTCCGCTCCCGAGGCCACGGCGGAGAAGGCGGTCGCCATCGGAACCTACGCCGTGACCATCGGCCTACCCGTCCACGTGGGCGTCACCCTGCCCGTGGTGGGCAGCCCCTTCGTCACCGACCTCCTGACGAACAAGGCGAAGGAACTGACCGGCGGGTACTTCATCGTGGAAACCCGTCCCGAGGTCGCTGCCGAGAAGCTGCTGGCGGCCATCGACGAGCGCAGGGCCCGGCTCGGGTTGAGCGTGCCCGGGGGTGTGCAGCGGTGAAAACGGCGGTGAAACCGAAAGCGGCCAAACAAAAGGAGATCTTTATCCGCCCCCAATTGTGCACGGGCTGCCACTCCTGTGAGCTGGCCTGCGCCGTCAGCCACACCACGGATCGGGACCTGGTGGCCGCCGTCCTGCGCGGGGAGCGCCCGCCCCGGTATGTCTGGGTGGACGCCTTCGACGGGCTCAAGGCGCCCACGGTCTGCAGACAGTGCAAGAACGCGCCCTGCGTGACCGCGTGTCCCACCGGCGCGATGTACGTGGCGGACAACGACATCAAGGTCTGTGACGTCAACCAGTGCATCGGTTGCTGGATGTGTGTCGTGGCCTGCCCCTTCGGTGCCATCGCCCAGGGTGACGGGGTGGCGCTGAAGTGCAGCCGCGACTGCATGCAGGGCGAGGACGACATCCCGGCCTGTGTGCGCGCCTGCCCGACCGGGGCGCTGGTCTACATGACGGTGCAAGAGTTCGCGGCGGAGCGGCGGCGCGCTACCGCGGCTTCGTCGCGGGCGCGGTGAGTCCTTCCGGAAGCCGCGGGAGGGGTGGGGAGGCGGAACCGGCCTTCCTGCTCCTCCCGCCGGTTCCCGTGACCCCAGGCCCGGGCACGTGGCCGGGGTGTGGGGCCGCGGGCGAGGCCGTGGAGGTGGGAGGATGGCGGCCCAGCAGCTCTTCCTTCTGTCCATCGTCTTCTACGCCGCGGGCGCGGTGCTCGCGTTGGCCGTGAGCAGGGCTCAGCGGCTGGCGAGCTACGTGTCGGCGGCGAGCACTTTTGTGGCGGCCCTGGCGGGAATGGGGGCGGCCGCCGCGGTGCTGGCGGGCGGGGAGACCCTGACCGGCCAATTCGCCAGCGTCGTTCCCTTTGCGCGCTTCACCTTCGATCTGGACGCCCTCTCGGCCCTGATGCTGATGGCCCTGTCCCTCCTTGCCGCGGCTACGGCCGTCTACTCGGTCGCTTTCGATCGCGAGTTCGCGGGGGCAGGAGCCGGTGTGCTCGGGTTCTTGAACAACGTCTTCATCCTGTCCATGGTCCTGGTCATCGCCAGCGCCAATGCCTTTTATTTTCTCGTCTTTTGGGAGATCATGACGCTGGCTTCCTTCTTCCTCGTCGCGTACAGGCAGGACGACGAAGCCCTCCACGCGGGCATCCTCTACTTTGCGGTCGCCCACGTGGCCGCGGCCGCGCTGATCGTCGCCTTCGTGCTCCTGTTCCTCCACGCCGGTAGTTTCGATTTCGCGGTCATCCGCGATGCCCAGCTGCCGCCCGCGGTGCGGCATCTCGTCTTCGCCCTCGCCTTCTTCGGGTTCGGGGTCAAGGCGGGCGTGGTCCCCTTTCATTTCTGGTTGCCGCCGGCCTATGCCGCCGCACCGGCCACCATGTCGGCCCTCATGTCGTCGAAGGTGGCGGTCTATGCCCTGGTGCGGGTGGGTCTGGACGTGCTGCGGGTGAACGACGGGGGTTGGGGTCTGTTCGTCCTCGCCGTCGGCGGCCTGTCGACCATCCTGGGAATCCTGTACGCCGTCAACGAGAACAACCTGGGCCGGCTGCTGGCCTACTCCAGCACGGAGAACGTCGGGATCATGCTGCTGGGCATCGGCGCGGGCATGATCGGGGCGGCCAGCGGGAACGGGCTCCTGGCGGCGTTGGGGATCATGGCGGGCCTGTTCCACCTGGTCAACCATGCCGTCTTCAAGGGGCTCCTGTTCTTGAGTGCGGGAGCCGTGGCCTGCCGGGCGGGGACCATGCGCATGGAAGCGCTGGGCGGGCTCGGCAGGCGCATGCCCTGGACGGCGGCGGCTTTCGTCACGGGCGCCCTAGCCATCTCGGCCGTGCCGCCCCTGAACGGGTTCGTCAGCGAGTGGCTGGTCTACCAGTCCCTGTTCGCCGTCGGTTCGGCGGGCGGGTCATCGGTCCGGGTCCTTGCACCGCTGGCCGCGGTCATCCTGGCGCTGGCCGGCGCCCTCGCCGCGATGGCCCTCGTCAAGGCCTACGGCATCACCTTTGGAGGCCCCGCCCGCGGGGAGCGGGCACGCGGGGCCGTGGAAGTCCCCGGCGCCATGGTGGCGGGCATGGCCCTTCTCGCCGCCGCTTGCGTCGCCCTCGGCCTGGGTGCCGCGGCCGGGGCGGCGGCGGTGGCGCGGGCGGCGGCGGAAGCGGTGGGCACCGCGCCCCTCCCGGTGCGGGCCGGCTTGGCCGTGGTGGCCGGGAACCCGGCGGGTCCCGGG
>QGUQ01000296.1 GCA_003242195.1 Bacillota bacterium
CCCGCAACGCGCCCAGGCGCCCGGCCTCCACGCCGGTCAGCAGCTCGCGGAGCGGGCGCAGGCGCTCCAGGGAACGGGCCAGGGCCAGCAGGTCCCGGGCGTTGGCCTGCTGGTATCCCACCCGGGCAATGAGGCGCGGCAGGTCGTGGACGCCGTCGAGGAGCCGCCGCAGGCCGTCCCGGAGGAACGGGTCCGAGACCAGCGCCTCCACGGCGTCCAGGCGCGCCTCGATGGCCGCCCGGTCCACCAGCGGCCGCTCGATCCACTGGCGCAAAAGGCGGCCGCCCATGGCGGTCAGGGTCTGGTCCAGCACCCACAGCAGCGTGCCCTGGCGGGATCCATCCCGCAGGCGCCGCACCAACTCCAGGTTGCGCCGGCTACCCGCGTCGATGGACAGCCACTGGCCCAGGGGGTCGGTGCGCAGCCGGTCCAGGTGCCGCAGGTCGACCTTCTGGGTCTCCCGCAGGTAAGCCAGAAGGGCGCCCCCCGCCGCCACCGCGGCCTCACCCGAGGCGGCCTCGGCCTGCTCGACCGCCGCCACGCCGAAGTGTTCGGCCAGGGCCGCGGCGGCGGCCCGGTACCGCCAGTTCTCCGCAGCGGTGCGGGTCAGGGCGCAGCCCCGATCCCGGAGGGCACGCTCCAGGTCCTCATCGCCGGACAGCCCCGGCCCCAGGAGGCACTCAGCGGCCTGGAGCCGCGCCAGCTCGTCCAGGGCGCGGTCGCGGGCCCGCACTCCGTCCAGCTCCGCGATGACGAACTCGCCGGTGGACACGTCGGCATAAGCCAGGCCATAGCGGTTCCCGTCGCCGTCCAGGGCCGCCACGTACCGGCTCTCGTCACCGCTGCTACCTTCGAAGAGCGTCCCGGGGGTGACGACGCGGACCACCTCGCGCCGCACGAGCCCCTTGGCCGTCTTCGGGTCCTCCACCTGCTCGCAGATGGCGACGCGGTAACCGGCCTCTACCAGCTTGACGAGGTACTGCTCGGCGGAATGGTAGGGCACGCCGCACATGGGCACGCGCTCGCCCTTGGCGGCTTCGCGCGAGGTCAGGGTGATGTCCAGGATGCGGGCCGCCACGACGGCATCGTCAAAGAACATCTCGTAGAAGTCGCCCAGCCGGAAGAAGAGGATGCAGTCCGGGTACCGCTCCTTCATCTCCCGGTACTGGCGCAGCATCGGCGTCTCCCGCGAGGCCACGACCCGTCCCCCTTCGACCTTCGGCCGGCAAGCGAAATCTTCCCCTGGAACGGAACAAGCCCGGCAGCCTTTCCTCGCGACCGGGCTTGCGGGCGCGGTCCACGGCGCCGCCCCGGCGCGGGTCCCCCGCCAGGGCGAGCAGCTCTTCCCTGGGGCCTGCCCCCGACCGGCTAGGCCTCCACCCTGGCAGGCGGGCCGTAGGGGGAGAACTGGCCGTGCCGGCCGATCTCCGCGGCGTCGTCGGGCAGCAGTTCCAGCAACCGTCCCTCCAAGGTGAATGTCTGGGCGCGGGTGATCTCCACCCTCGCGAAGCGGCCCGCCCAGGAGGCCTCGCCGGGGACCAGGACCAGCTTGTTGGTCCGGGTCCGCGCACTCAGGACCGCCGGGTTCTTCTTGCTGGGACCATCGATGAGCACGACCACCGTGCGGCCCACCAGTCGCTTGTTCTTCCGCAGGTTGATCTCGTACTGGACCTCCATCAGGCGCTCCAGCCGCTCCTGCTTGACCTCCCGCGGCAGCTGCGGCCACCGGGCCGCCGGCGTGCCCTCCCGCGGCGAGTAGATGAAGGTGAAGGCGTTGTCGAACTCCACCTGCCGCACCAGGTCCAGGGTCTGCCGGAAGTCCTCCTCCGTCTCCTTGGGGAAGCCCACGATGATGTCCGTGGTGATGCAGGCGTCGGGCACCGCCTCCCGGATCTTCTCGATCAGCCGCAGGTAGTACTCGCGGGTGTAGCGCCGGTTCATCCAGCGCAGGACCTCGTTGGACCCGGACTGCACGGGCAGGTGGAAGTGCTCCGTCACCTTGTCCGACTCGGCGATGGTCCGGATCAGCTTGTCGCTGAAGTCCCGCGGGTGGGAGGTGGTGTACCGCAGCCAGCGGATCCCGGGCACGCGGTCCAACCGGGCCAGAAGGTCCGCGAAGTCGAAGTCCACGTCCAGGTCCTTGCCGTAGGAATTCACGTTCTGGCCCAGGAGGGTGACCTCCTTGTAGCCCTCCGCGGCCAGGTACTCCACCTCGGCGATGACGTCCTCCGGCCGGCGGCTGCGCTCGCGGCCGCGCGTCGTGGGTACGATGCAGAAGGTGCAGTACTTGTCGCACCCGTAGATGATGTTCACCCACGCCTTGACGCCGTCGGCGCGCCGCGAGGGCAGGTGCTCCACCACGGCGTCGGCGGACTTCCAGACGTCGACCACCATGCCCTCCTCGCGCCGCACACGTTCGATCAGCCGCGGCAGCTCGTGCAGGTTGTGGGTACCGAAAACCAGGTCGACGTGGGGGTAGTACCGCTGGATGCGCCGGATGGTGGCCTCCTCCTGGGCCATGCAGCCGCACAGGCCCAGGATCATGTCCGGGTTCTTCTGCTTGATGGCCTTCAGGTACCCGATGGTGCCGAACACCTTTTCCTCGGCGGTCTCGCGGACGGCACAGGTGTTCAGCAGGAGGAGGTCGGCCTCATCCAGCGCCTCCGTGGGCACCATGCCCATCTCCTCCAGCTGGCCGGCCAGGATCTCGCTGTCCCGCTCATTCATCTGGCAGCCCCAGGTCAGGATGCGGTACGTGGGCCGGGGCTTGCCGAAGAGGTGCTCGGCCAGCGTCCTGCCGTCGGGCAGGCGCCAGATGGACTGTTCATCTCGGATGGCGCCGTAGGACGCAGCCCATTGCTCCAGCCGCGCCCGGTAGTCGACGGTGGGCTGCGCCACCAGCGGCAAGGTCTCCATGACTCCGTGATTCCTCCCCGTCGTTTCCCGCCGTCACATCCCCGGGTTCGCGATCCAGTCCCCCGGCGGGCACGGTCCGCCCACGCTTTGCGCGGTTGGGTGCCGGCGCGGCAGGGCCCGCCGGTACTGGCGTGCATTCCTTGTTCTACTATAGCGGCTTCCCAACGTCATCGCCATGACCCGCCCCCTGGCGTCCGTGTCAAGCCTCGGTAGGGGAATCCCCAGCCCTGTTGTTGGGTTAGGCGACCTCGCTGCGAGCGG
>QGUQ01000297.1 GCA_003242195.1 Bacillota bacterium
TGGTCTGGAGATGTTTTAAAAAGCCAGGCATTAACCCCCGGGCCATTTCCCCCGGCCCCAAACCCCTTCGAAAAAAATCGCCCGCCAGCTGCAAGGCCGCCCGGGCTGATTCCGACAGCGCGCCCGACGGATACACCAGCGCCGGCACGCGCTGGACCCTGGGGTTGGTGTGATCTTCGGCCCGCACCGCGCGCACCGCCCGCAGCCGCCGTTCGCCCGCCACCAGCCGATACCGCCCGTCGCCCACCTCTTCAACGACCAACGGCTCCATGACGCCATGCAGCGCAATGCTCGCCATCAGCCGCCGGTGGTCATCCGGCGCAAAGGTGGTCCGCGGCTGGTCGGGATCGGCGTCGATCCGATCCGGATCGATCTGCTCCAGGCGGGTCGTGGGGGGCGGGAACAGGGAGAGTTGGACAGCCGAGGGCGTGGGCGCCTGATTCTGCACCGTGAATCGCCCCCTCATTCGAACATGGTCAACCGAGCACAACGACACCGACACGCCTTGGATGGTCCTGGACCAGCCGGTCCCCCGGCACGCGCAAGAGCAACACCAGGACCACCAGGTCTGCGCCGGCCGCCAGAATCATGGTCAACCCGTAGGCAAGCCAGACCCCGTTGCCCGTTACAAGGGCAACGATAGCGGGAATCAGCCCCAAAACCACCCCTGGAAGAACAACGCCCACCCGGTAGGGGCCAGCGGCCATCGGCACCGTCAAATGGGCATAGGGCGACAGACTGAACCAGTGGAATCCGAACCTGATGGTCCGCCAAGGCTTTCGGCCCGCTACCGTCCAGCCAATGGCGTGCAACAGTTCATGGATCACAGCGCTCGCAACCAGAATGGCCGCGAACCGCCCCACGTTTTCGGATAATGCCCACCACCCGGCGGCGAACCGTCCCGCCCCCCACTTCGCTTCAAACCCAAACCAAAGCGGCGCCGCCACCAAGGACGACGCCGCCAAGCCGCCAACAATGCCACCCCATACGGAGACCGACCGGTCTTGCACGCCGCTTGCGGCCCCCCTACCAACGCAACGAAGGCCGGGGAATTGCCCGGCCTTCGTTGACCTGGATTTCACCGTCGTAGACGACATCCCGGCTGGTGAACTGCCTGTAGACCCGGAATCGGCCCTCGATTACGCCCAGTCGCCGGGCGGCTTGTTCCGCCGCCCTTTCCGGCGTAGATGCCCGCACGCGCATCGACGCCGACGGCCCACAGACCGACCGGTAAACCACCGTGTAGCTAATCACACGCCGTCACCTCGCCCGCGGCATCATCCCTTCCTCGCCCGCCCGTTCTCGACCCGCACCTCGCCTTCGTGAACCTGCGAACCGCTGCGCAGCCGTTGATAAACGCCGAACTGCCCAAACCGGACGCCCAGCCGTTTCGCCGCGATTTCAGCCGCGCGCTGGGGCGTTTTTGCAACCACATGCATGAAAACGGGCGGCCCGAAGGCCGCCCGGTAAACAACCTCATACCTTGGCAACCGGGTTCACCTCACTTTATCATGTTGTATGATTGTAATGCGGAGGAGGAATGACCCGATGGCGCGCCGGAAGATTCCCCTGACCATTTACCTGGAACCCGAATATCACAAGCATCTCGAAGCGCTCGCCACCCAGTGGCAAAAGTCGGTTTCCATGACCGGCAAGGATCTCATTGTCCAGGCCCTGGCGAAAGAAAGGCGCCCGCTGACCGTCAACGAGCGCCTGGATCGGCTGGAGGAAGAGGTGGCGAAGATCAAGGCGTTCCTGAAGATGGAGAACGGCGAGGATCAGGACTCGAAGCCAAAAACCAAGGTCAACGCGAAGGCCAAGTCTTAGTGCTGCGGCCCGGTAGCGAATGGGTAGAACGGATAGCTGAAGACCATCGCGTTGGCGGTTCGAGTCCGCCCCGGGCCACCGGCAACCGCCCGGCACGCGCCGGGCGGTTCGTCCCTCCATATTAAAAGCCCACCGGAAGACGCCTCTGGACATGTTCCGCTTCGATCCGCCGGCGGGCCATCGCAAGGTAGTCGGGATTCAGGTCGATGCCGATGGCCGAACGGCCAAGGCGCTGGGCCACCAGCGCTACCGTTCCCGCGCCGACGAAGGGATCCAGCACCACGGCGCGCCCGGAACCGTCGTTGCCCGGGCACGCGCAGTCCGGCCGCCAGTCGGCAGGCGCGCCTTCGTCGGTTGGCCGCCCGCGCCGCCAAGGCGCCCCGCACGACGGGCACACCTTTGCAGGCGTACCGGCCAGAATACACAGCTCCGCCACTACGGATGGCATCACCGCGAAGTGGGCGTCCGGGAATGGCTCCGTTGCGATGGTCCATACGCTCCGCTTGTTGCGGCCCAGCGGGTGGAACGCGCCGTCCTCGCCGGGCTCGGGGGCCTGCCTTCGCCCGCCCAGGTGGGGCGTTTCCGCCGTCTTCACCCGGGGCGGTGCACTCAGCCGCCCCGCCAGCCGCTGGTGGTTCGGGTGACGGTGACCGGCCCCTGCCCGCAGGTGCCCCGGCGTGCCCTGCTTCGTGTGCGGTTCCCGAATGGCGTCCGCGTCGTAAAAGTACCGGGGCCGCTTTGTCAGCAAGAAAACGTACTCGTGCGCCCGGGTCGGGCGATCCTTCACGCTTTCCGGCATGGGGTTCGCTTTGGCGATGATGATGTCCGAGCGCAAGTACCAGCCGTCGGCTCGCAACGCGAAAGCGACCGCCCACGGAATGCCCAGCAGGTCTTTGGGCTTCACGCCCGTCGGACGCGGGAGGCGGATGTTCCGGTTGGCTTCGTCAAACCGGCGCTGGCCGTTGAAGCCCGCCCCTTGCTGGGCCAAATAGGTGTCCCCCATGTTCAGCCACAGCGTCCCCTCCGGGCGCAGCACGCGGCGTACCTCGCGGAAGATCTCGACGATGTGCTGCACGTAAAGGTCGGGCGACGGTTCTAGGCCCAGCTGCCCCCGCCACGCCCCGCACCGGGCGCAGAACGATTGCGCCGCGCCGGTGTGCTGCGGGTAGGTCGTGTTGGAGGGCCACTTCGTTTGTGGCTCCTGTCCACGGCTGCCGCGATGGCCGTGATAAACCTCCGCGGGTCCCCACTCGTGCTTGCACTCCGGGTCGCCGCCCCAAACCACCGGCGGCAACCCATAGTCCCGCAAACCCCAGTACGGCGGCGATGTGACTACACA
>QGUQ01000298.1 GCA_003242195.1 Bacillota bacterium
TGGTACGTTTCGTTGGCTTGGAAATTTGTATAAGAGACAGCAGGGAGTCCACAGGACAGTTCCCGCAGGCGGGCTCCCGGGGGGTACAGATCGTCGCACCCAGTTCCATGACGGCCTGGTTGACGTCACCGGGCCGCGGGCTCGCCACGAGTTCAGCCGCTCGCTCCCGGACGGCCCGGCGGCCGGGTGCCCGGGACAAGTCATCGTCGATCCCGAACAGGCGCGCCAGGACCCGCTCGGCGTTCCCGTCCACGGCGGCCACCGGTTGGCCAAAGGCGATGCTCAGGACCGCACCCGCCGTGTACTCGCCGATGCCGGGCAGGGCGATCAGCGCCTCCCACTCGGCCGGCACGCGCCCCCCATGCCGCTGGACGATGGCGCGGGCGGCCCGCCACAGGTTGCGGGCGCGACCGTAGTAACCCAGGCCCTGCCAGGCCCGCAGCACCTCCGCCTCCGTCGCCGCCGCCAGCCGCTCCACCGTGGGGAAGCGCTCGAGAAAACGCCGGTAGTAGGGAAGGGCGGTCTCCACCCGCGTCTGCTGGAGCATGATCTCCGAAACCAGGATCGCGTAGGGATCCCGGGTCCGGCGCCAGGGAAGATCCCGGCGGCAGCGATCATACCAGTGAAGTAAGCGGGACCGGACCTCGGCGGGGTCCGGTCCGCGGAGGGACGGATCTGGCATGGCTCATCCCCCGGGAAACTGACTCATGGAATGGCTGCAAGCGCTGGTCGTGACCCTGCTGGCGATGCTGGCGGCCCGCACCTTCGTGGCCGAGTCCTTCGTCGTGCGGGGGCACTCCATGGAACCCACCGTGCACCACGGCGAGCGGGTGCTGGTGCTCAAGGTGGCCTACCGCCGGCGCCCGCCCCGGCCGGGGGAGATCGTCGTGTTCCGGCCTCCCGGCCGGCCGGGTAGCGAGTACATCAAGCGTGTGGTGGCCATCTCCGGCTCCACCGTACGGGTGGCCCGGGGTCGCGTCTACCGTGACGGGCGACTGGTGGCCGAGCCCTACGTCGCCTTCGAGGACCGCTCCGAACTGCCCGAGGCGAGCGTCCCGCCCGGCGCCGTGTTCGTCCTGGGCGACAATCGCCCCGGCAGCGACGACAGCCGGCTCTTCGGCCCCGTGCCCCTGGACCGGGTGGACGGCCGGGCGGTCCTGGTCTACTGGCCGCTCTGGAAGGCCCGCTGGCTGCACTGACCCGCCGCGGGGGAGCCTCTCGGGTCGGCCCCGCCGCCACTCCCCGTCGCGACTTCAGAACCGGCTGAAGCTGCCGAAACGCCGCCGCCGCCCCGCATCACGGGCCCCTAGCGTGCCGGCGGCCAGGGCCAGCAGCAGGCCGGCCACCCACAGCGCCCGCGCTTGCAGCAGCGCCACCAAGAGCGCCGGCCCGGAGGGCGCGTTACCCGCCAGCGACGCCGCCGCCTGGCCCGTCCCCACCAGCAACGCCAGGGCCGCGAGGACCGCCCAGACGAGGCCCGTGATCAGGCGCAAGCCGGGGTGCCATCCCTGGACCATGTGCAGCCATCCCGCACCCAGCAGCCCGCACACGCCAGCGGCTCCCAACAGGGCCAGGGCCGCGGCGGGCCAGGCCACCTGGGGATAGGTTGTGGGGTAGGGCTGGCCGGGCAGCACGAACCGCATCGCGACCAGTCCTCCCAGCCACATGGCGACGTACAGCAAGAGGCGAAGGATCACCGCCACACCCTCACATCCTTTCCTGGCCCCGTCGTCATCCGGGCGGGCGTTCGATCGTGCAGGGGCATCCGTCCCCACCCCCGCAACCGGCGCGGGCGGTCACGTGATTGCGCATTCTGTCGGTTCTGCTCGAAATCCTGCCTGGCGCGTCGCCCCCGAGGCCGGGCCTGTCCGGTCCCCCGCCCGCGCTCGCGTCGGGTGGCCGTCCGCCGGATGGCTGCGCCAGCCTGTCGAGGATTGGCGGAAAGGACCTTGCCATTCGACACCTTTCGGCAAAGGAGCGGTGGAAGAGTGGACGAACTCCATCCATCACGACCACCCCAACGACCAACTGGGTGACACCGGCGGCCATCCCGCCCCGGGGCGGCGACACCCGTCGCCGAGGTAGCGGCCGCCGGGGCCCCGACAAGGAGGGATGAGCTGTTGCGAGGCTTGCTTGGCGGCGCCAGCCGTCGCGGCCTGGCGGCGGTCCTTACCTGCGTCTTGCTGGCCGTGACCGCTTGGGTTGGTCCCGCCCCGGTCACCGCCGCCGCCCCGGAGACTTCGCCGCAACCGCTGGACATCGGGCCGGAGGTGCGGGACAAGGTCCTGCCCATCGATCCCAAGAGCGCGGCCAGCATCCAGGCCGGCCGGCGCGGGATGGGCGTGATGGCCGAGCAGTCCGATCGCTACGACCCCGTACCGGGTACCGAGCGGATGTTCCTCGGGCTCGACTACGTGGCAGGCCGGTACTACTTCAAGCCGTTCGTCCTCCGCGGCGTGAGTGAGAACGCGGAGGTCTGGGTGGCCAAGGACCTCTCCTTCCCCGAAGGGGACCCGCGCAACGACCGTATCGAGGTCACGGACGAGCAGGTGCAATACTTACTCGAGCAGTACGAGTCCAACATCCGGCCCAAGGAGATCGAGTTCTTCGGTTCCTGGGACGAGCACGACGGATCCCGGGCCCTGCTGGTCACCTGGGGATACGTCCCGGAGGGATACTACCAGTCCTCCGACGGCAAGGGCCGTGACATCATCCTGGTGGACAACGTCATCGACGAAAACTATACCGACCCGACCTACCCCTCCTATGTGGCAGGCTTCTACTCCTCCACCCTCGAGAGCTACATCGACCGCAACATCGTGACCATCGACAACTTCGACTGGGCGCAGCGGCTGGGTCCCAACGACGCGCCGTGGCGCCGTGACCCGAACACCGGGCGTCCGTACCTGTATGAGGGAACCCTGGCCCACGAGCTGCAGCACCTGATCCACGACGATCACGACCCGGACGAGGACAACTTCATCAACGAGGGCATGGCCGATTTCGCCGAGTTCCTGGTCGGGTACGGGCATCCCGACGGGCACGTCTCCTTCTACCTGGACAACCCGGAGAACTCCCTCACCGGCTGGAGCGACCAGGGTGACCGGAAGATCCTGGCCGACTACGGCCTGGCCTACCTCTTCATCCTGTACCTGCACGA
>QGUQ01000014.1 GCA_003242195.1 Bacillota bacterium
ATCCTGTATCGCGCGCTGGCCGGTGAGGGCCGTTACCGCTAATCGGGGGCGGGCCGCCGCGAGGGGGGAGGGGAACCCGTGAAAGAGCCTTTGCAAATGCCCATGGGTACGGTGACCAACAACCCGCCACCCGCCGGCGCGGAGCGGGGTTGCGGCGCGCCGGCGACGGCGAAACTGTGGTGGGGTCTCCTCTATGCGGTGCTCATCCTGTACGCGGTGGTCACCTTCCTGCCCTTCCTTTGGGCCGTGTCCACCTCCTTCAAGACGCTGCAGGAGGTGAGCCACCGCCCCACGGCGCTGATTCCCGATCAGCCGACGCTGGAAGCCTACCGGCTCATCTTCTCGCGCACCGGGCTGTTTCTGCGCTGGTTCTTCAACAGCGCGGTTGTGACGGGCGCCGTGGTGACCCTGGGCTTGCTGTTCAATTCCATGGCGGGATATGCCCTGGCCCGCATCCCCTTCTTCGGCCGCCGGTTCTGGTTCTGGTTCGTCCTGGCCTCCCTCATGGTTCCCAGCCAGGTGCTGATCGTGCCCAAGTATCTCATCATGCGGGATTTGGGAGGCCTCAACACCCATTGGGGTCTGATCGTCCCCTCGGCGGTGAACGCCACCTGGGTGTTCATGATGCGCCAGTTCTTCCTCAATTTCCCCCGCGAGCTGGAGGAGGCGGCCGAGCTGGACGGCCTCAACCGCTTCCAGACCTTCGTCCGCATCGTCCTGCCCCTGGCCAAGCCGGCCCTGGCTGCCCAGGCCATGTTCCTTTTCATCGGTGCCTGGAACGAGTTCATGTGGCCGCTGGTGATCATATCGGAGCAGAGCATGTACACCCTGCCGGTGGGCCTCACCGCCTTCCGCAGCGAGTATTACACCTTCTGGAACGTGGTCATGGCGGCCTCCATGTTGTTCACACTTCCCTCCCTGATCCTGTTCATCTCCTTCCGGCGTTACTTCATGGAGGGGATCACCTTGGGCGGGATCAAGGAGTAGCGTCACCGGCGAGGAACCGGCACCCGTTGCGAGTCAAGCGCCGGTACCGGATAATCTCTGCCAATGAAGACTCGGCCGGGGCCGCGCCCATAGGAGGAGACAGCAGCGGGCTGCAAGGCGCGGTCCGCGGTTCCGCCGGGCTGATGAGGCGGGGAGGTGCCGGCGGTGCTCGATGCGTTCCGGGCGGGGGATGGGACTCCCATCTACTTCGAAGTCCACGGCTCGGGTCCCCCGCTGTACGTCTGTCACGGGGGTCCCAGCGCCACCTTTTCCTACATGAAGGAGGCCCTGGAGCCGCTGGCGCGGTCCTTCACCCTGGTCTACCACGACTACCGGGGAAGCGGGCGGTCGGGGCGCGCTCCTTCCCCGACCTACCGGTTCCAGCAACTGGCGGACGACCTGGATGCCCTGCGCGCCCACCTGGGCCACCGCCGCATCGGCCTGCTGGCCCATTCCCTGGGCGGCTTCGTGGCCCTGCACTACGCCCTGCGGTACGGGCAGCACCTGCAGGCCCTGGTGCTGGTGGCCACCACGCCGACCGGGTCGACGGGGCGCCTGCTGGTGCCCACCCTCCGGGCCCTGGGACCGCGGCGCCTCGTCCGCCTGGTTGCCGCAGCCGCCGCCTACGGCCTGACCTGGGCCTGGCGGCGGGAGAGCCCGGCGCGACGACGCGCCTGGCACCGGCTGTTGGCTCTCCTGCAGGAGGGGCGGCCCGACCGCATGGAGCGGGTGCGCGCCGCGGAGAGGGCGGCGGCCGTTGCCAGCGACAACGCCCCGAACCTGGAAGCCGAGGCCTACCGCACGGACCTGACATCCCGGCTGCACGAGATCCGCTGTCCGACTCTGGTCGCCTGCGGCGACCGCGACGCCGTCTTCTACGCCGCCCTCGCCCTGTACCGCCGGCACTGGTCTGCCGCCACCTACCGGATCTTTCACGGAGTGGGACATCACCCCGCCATCGAGGAACCGGAAGCCTTCTTTCCAGCTGTCGAGGGATTCCTCCGGGAGCAGTGGCGGGGAATGCAAGTTTCCGGCTGATGACGGGCAAGGGACGGCAAGGAGGAACCCGCCATGGGGCGATGAGGGGCGGGATCCGCGGACCTCGGTGGGTGGGCGCGCTAGCCCGTTCCGCCGGGGCCGCCCTTGGCTCCCGCGTGTTCCGTGTCGGGCTGCAGCAGATAGGCCAGGATGTTCGCTAGCCCCACGAACAGCGGGATCAGCCCGCCGAGCAGCCACGGGCCGAAGCCGAGGGAGGAGAGGCCGAGCGTCAGCGCTAGCCCGATGGCAGCGGTGATGAGGCCGGTGTCCAGCCGGTTGCGGCGCCGGCGGGACCTGACCGGTTCTTCCCCTTCATCGCTGTCGGTGAGGTCCGGCACCAGTCCCTTCTCGATCATCGCCATCCGTTCCCGGTGTTTCAGATACCGGTTCCACCCCACGTACAGGAACACGATGAGAACGACGATAGCCGGCATGAAAATGGCGGCCAGCGCTTCGACCAAGTCACCGCACCCCCTCGTGGATCTCGACCGAACCCATCGACGTGTGGATGGCGATGCGACCGACAAGATCGCCCCGACCCAGCACGCCCTTCCGCTCGCCGTTGGAACCGCCGATGGATTGGAGCGTGTAGGGGATCTTGCTTTCGAAGCTGCCCATGTTTGTCTCCACGTCCAGCCGGTAGGCGCGGTCGCCGGGAATGGTCAGGGCGACGGCGCCCATGTCGCTGTCGATCACCGTGTCCGGTCCGGGTACGCCGGCGAAGTCAATGGAGCCCATGTCCGTCTCCAGCGACAGCCGCCCGCTGAGGGAGGCCTCGGCGATGGTGATGGAGCCCATGTCGGTCTTGATGTCCAGCTCGCCCCGGAAGCCGCGAACCTCTACGGCGCCCATGTCGGTGTTGACGACGGCCTTGCCGTCCAGATCCTGCAGGTAGACTTCGCCCATGTCGGTCTCCACGTCCAGCGTCAGACCGTCCGGTACCGTCAGCACCAGGTCGGCCGTCGGGAAGGAACGGAGAGGGAACCACGACCAGCGGTGCTCCCGGAACGCGATGCGAAGGGTGTCGCCCTGGCGGCTGACGGACAGCAGCTCCTGGGCCTGCTGCTCATCCAGGTCACGCCCCCGGAGGCGGATCTCCCCTTCCAGGTAGATCTGCCCGCTCGGGCCACCACCCCGGACGGTCACCTCACCCATCGAGTTGCGAATGACGACGGAGCGGGCGGCGTCCAGGGGGATGGCCCGGCGTACCGGTACCGCCTTGCCGGGATCCCAGCCCAGGCCCCAGAAGCCCCAGTCCCCGACAGCCGATACGGCAGACACCATGACGGCGAGGACCACCAGCATCAGGGCGGCGACCACCGCGGCCAGGACCATGCGTACCGGTCGACTCATGCTGGACCTCCGATCCGTCTGCGTCCGCTCCGTCCGCACCCGACGGCACGCCCGGCTTGAAGACTCCCCGTGACCGGCAGCGGCCAGGTGGAACTGGTTGGCGGGGCGGCCGCTAGCGTTCTTGGGATGTACGTTGATCATACGTGAAAAGCCGGACCGGCTACCAGTGACCGGGGTCATGAGACCTGCCCGCATCGCGGAGCGGTTGACACCGGTCCGGTGCGGCGCTAGAATCCAGGTCAACAAGGCCAGTTCGCCAACGGCGATGCGCGGGAAGAGTAGGCGCGTACCGGCGGCCAGCGAGCCGGCGGCCCCCGGCCAGGGGGATGGTGGGACGGCCGGCCCGCAATGGGCGCGCTGAATGGGCCCGCAAGCCGCAGACCGAACGCGCCGTGCCGAGGGTGGTCGAAGGGTACGGCGCCAGTAGGCTCTGCCGGAACCCCCACCGTGACCCGGGGGAGGGTATCGGCCATCGCGCCCGTACCCGAACGAGTGAGGCCGTCCGGCCTAACTCGGGTGGCACCGCGGAAGAGCACCTTTCGCCCCGAAGGCGAAAGGGCTTTTTTATTGAGGGTGCCGCCCGCCCCGTTGCGCCGGCCCGCCTGCGCGGAGGCGTAGGAAGGGGGCCTGGGACCTGCGTCCGACCGCGGACGCGGAACAGGTGAGGTCGGACGGGCGGCCTAAATGGGGTGGCACCGCGGAACGGCGCCTTCCGTCCCCAGGACGGAGGCGCCGTTTTCCTTTGGCAGTGAGACGAGGGCAGCACCAAGGCCAGCAAGGGGGTCTGGGAGATGCGGCCGGGGACGACACGCCCGCAGGTGGCCACGGGAACCACCCGTGGGGATGCGAGGATCGCCGGCGTGCGACTCGCCCTGGACCAGGAGACGCCCGTCACCGTCTTCCGAAAGCTAGCCGGCGACGGACCGGGTTTCCTGCTGGAAAGCCTCGGGGGAGGTGAGCGGGCGGGGCGCTACTCCATCATCGGTGCCTGGCCCGCTCGCGAGCTGGTCTGCACGGGCACCGCGTCCGTGTTCCGGGAGGCCGGGGCCGAGCGGGAGGCACCCGCCGATCCCTTTGTCGCCCTACGGGCCTTCGTGCGCCCCGGGCCTTCCTGGGGAGGGCTGCGCTTTGCCGGCGGGGCCGTGGGCTACATGGGCTACGATGCCGTCCGGTTCCTCGAAAGGCTGCCGGGCCGCCCGCCGGCGGACCCCGACCTGCCTGTGGCGCGGTTCATGGAATGTGCCATCCTGGCCGTTCTGGATCATGTGCGGCACGAACTGATCCTGCTCGCGCCGGCGACGCCATGCCTGGGGGCGGCCGCCGGGGCGGCGGGAGCCCCCGAGGCCGCCCGGCTGCAGGAGGCCCTGGACCGGCTGGCGGTGCCGTCGACCGCCGGCCAGCCGATCTTCCTGAGCGATGCCGACGGGCCCGGCCTGGGCGATGGGGGCGCGGGTGCCGCCGGCCCTTGGTCAGCGGCAGTGCGTAGCCGCACGAGCCGCGCCGCCTTCGAGGCCGCGGTGCGCAGGGCCAAGGAGTACATCCGCGCTGGCGACGTGTTCCAGGTGGTCCTCTCGCGCCGCCTGGAGTTCGACTGGCACGGGGATCCCTTCGACCTCTACCGGGCGCTGCGGGTGGTGACGCCCTCGCCCTACATGTTCTACCTCCGGTTCGACGGAGACACGGTGCTGCTGGGTGCCTCACCCGAGCTCCTGGTGCGTGTCGAGGGGCGGCGCGTGCTCACCCGGCCCCTCGCGGGTACCCGCCCCCGTGGCCGCACGCCGGAGGAAGACGCAGCCCTGGAGGAAGAACTGCGGGCGGATCCCAAGGAGCGGGCCGAGCACACCATGCTGGTCGACCTGGGGCGCAACGACCTGGGGAAGGTCTGCAGCTACGGCACGGTGCGGGTGGAGCGGCTCATGTACGTGGAGCGGTATTCCCACGTCATGCACATGGCCTCGGACGTGGCCGGCCAGCTGGCTCCGGGGAGGGATGCCGTGGACGCGCTGGCGGCCTGCTTCCCCGCTGGAACCCTTACCGGTGCGCCAAAGGTGCGGGCCATGGAGATCATCGACGAACTGGAGCCCGTGGCCCGCGGGCCGTACGGCGGGGCGGTCGGCTACCTGGGCTACGACGGCAACCTGGACATGTGCATCGCCATCCGCACGGTGTACATCCACCGCGGGCGCGGTTACCTGCAGGCCGGGGCGGGGATCGTGCACGACTCGCGGCCCATGGAGGAGTGGGCCGAGACCGAGGCCAAGGCCCGGGCCGGGTTGCGGGCCCTGGCGCTGGCCCTGCGCACGCGGGCCCGCCCGCGGGCGTCCGTGGCCGAGCCGGCGGGTGGGACGGCGGAACGGCCCGGGCCGGCGCGGGACGGGGGGAGCCGCCGGTGAGGCCGGTACGCGTGCTGGTGATCGACAACTACGACTCCTTCACCTACAACCTGGTGCAACTGCTGGGTGAGCTGGGTGCGGACGTGGAGGTGCGGCGCAACGACACGGTGGACGCCGCCTCCGTCAACGCCCTGGCACCGGACGCGGTGGTCATCTCGCCCGGGCCATGCACGCCCGCCGAGGCCGGGTGCTCGGTGGAGGTGGTGCGACAGCTGGACC
Organism: Bacillota bacterium; assembly: GCA_003242195.1. GTDB lineage: Bacteria > Bacillota > Sulfobacillia > Thermaerobacterales > Thermaerobacteraceae > ZC4RG37. The sequence goes on from QGUQ01000014.1 coordinate 5,991, forward strand.
CGGGGCGGCCACTGCTGGGCGTGTGCCTCGGCCACCAGGCCATCGCCGCGGCGTGGGGCGCCCGCATCGTGCCGGGGCCGCAGGTGGTGCATGGCAAGTCCTCACCCGTGTACCACGACGGCAGCGGCTTGCTGGCCGGCCTGCCGTCGCCCCTGGAGGCCGGCCGCTACCACTCGCTGGTGGTGGACCGGGACTCGCTGCCGCCCGAGCTGGAGGTGTGCGCTTGGACGGGGGACGGGCTGGTGATGGGCTTGCGCCACCGCACGCGGCCGGTGTACGGCCTGCAGTTCCATCCCGAGTCCGTCCTCACGCCCGCCGGGCGCTTCATCCTGCGCCGCTTCCTGGAGATCGCCGACGGCACGCGGAGAGTGCGGGAGGGGGAGCCGGCATGAGCGCAGCCGTGTTGAAGGACGCCCTCGAACGGGTGCTGGCGGGCGGGAACCTGACGGCCGAGGAGGCCGAGAGGGCCATGGACGCCATCATGTCCGGCGAGGCGACGCCCGCCCAGGTGGCTGGCTATCTCATCGCCCTGCGCATGAAGGGGGAGACGCCGGCGGAGATCGCCGGCTCGGCCCGGGCCATGCGGCGCCACGCCACGCGGGTGGTGACGCGCCGGCAGGGGGTCGTGGACACCTGTGGCACCGGCGGCGACGGCAGCCACACCTTCAACATCTCCACCCTGGCGGCCATCGTGGTGGCCGCGGCGGGCGCACCGGTGGCCAAGCATGGCAACCGCTCCGTCTCCAGCCGGTGCGGCAGCGCCGACGTGCTGGAAGCCCTGGGCGTCCGCCTCGACCTGGAGCCGGACGACCTGGGCCGGTGCCTGGACGAGATCGGCCTGGTCTTCCTTTTCGCCCCGCGCCTGCACGGCGCCATGCGCCATGCCGCCGGACCGCGGCGGGAGCTGGGCGTGCGAACCATCTTCAACCTGCTGGGGCCGCTGACCAATCCCGTGGGGGCTCGCTACCAGTTGCTGGGCGTCTACGCGCCCGAACTGGTGGAGCCCATTGCCCGTGTGCTGGCCGAGCTGGGCGTCGAGCGTGCCCTCGTCGTGCACGGCCAGCCCGGCCTGGACGAGATCTCCGTCTGCGGTCCCACCCTGGTGGCGCGGGTGGAAGGGGGCGACATCCGCCTCCAGCGGGTGGAGCCGGCAGACGTGGGCCTGCCCGTGTACCCGGTGGAGGCCCTGGCGGGGGGCGATGCCAGCGAGAATGCGGCCATTGCCCGGCGCATCCTGGCTGGGGAACGGGGCCCGCGCCGCGACGCGGTGCTCCTCAATGCCGCCGGCGCCCTGTTGGCAGCGGGACTCGCCGGTGATCTGCGGGAAGGGATGGACATCGCGGCCCGCTGCATTGACAGCGGCGCGGCCGGAGAGAAGCTGGAGGAACTGGTGCGGCTGACCCGGACCTTGGCCGGACGGCTCGCGGAGGAGGCGGCGGGATGAACCGCGGGATCCCGGGCCGGGCAAGGGGGGTGGCGGGATGAACCGGCTGGAGCGCATCGTCGCCAGCGTCCGGCGCCGCTTGGCGGAGCGCCGGGCCGCCGTGCCGGAGGCGGAACTGGAGGCGCAGGCGGCTACGGCCCTGGCCCGCTCTCCGCGCCGCAGCCTGCGGGCGGCCATCGCCGGCGGCCGGCACCGGCCGGCGCCACACATCATCGCCGAGATCAAGCGGGCCTCCCCGGCGGCGGGCGTGCTGGCAGGGGGAGGAGATCCGGCCGCCTTCGACTCCCTGGCCCAGGCCCGCCGCTATGCCCGGGGCGGGGCGGCGGCCATCAGCGTGGTGACGGAGCCGGATCACTTCCACGGCGATCCCGGGGACCTGGCCCGCGTGCGGCCTTTGGGGCTGCCGGTGTTGCGCAAGGATTTCATCCTCTCCCGCTACCAGTTGTTGGAGTCGGCCTTGCTGGGCGCCGACGCCGTCCTGCTCATCGCCCGGATCCTCCCACCGGTGGAACTGGGGCGGCTGCTCCGGGAGGCGACCTCCTTGGGCCTGGAGGCGCTGGTGGAGATCAACGACGAGCGGGACGCCGAGGTGGCCCTGGACGCCGGTGCCACGCTGATCGGCATCAACAACCGGGACCTGAGGACCTTCGAGGTCGATCGGCAGCGTACCGCACGGCTGCTGCCCCTCCTGCCGCCCACGGTGACGCTGGTGGCCGCCAGCGGCATTGCTACTCCGGAGGACGCCCGCCGGCTGCACGCCCTGGGAGCCGACGCCTGCCTCGTGGGCGAGGCCTTGATGCGTAGCGCCCAGCCCGAGGTCTGGCTGGCCCGCGCCGCTGGGACCATCGAGGCTGGCCAGGGAGAGACCGGAGGCGATACCGAGCCGGGTTCCCCGGCGCTGGGGAGAGCCGGGGCGGGCACCGCCGTAACCGCGCCGGAGGGGGGCAGATGATGGTGCGGCTCTGGGTCAAGATCTGCGGCATCCGGGACGAGGAGGCGGCCCTGGCCGCCCTGGAGGCCGGCGCCGACGCCATCGGCTTCGTGTTCGCCGAGAGCCCGCGGCGGGTGGACCCGGCCACCACCGGGCGCATCGCTGCGACCCTGCGCGCCCGGGCCGCGGCGGCCGGGCTGCCCATTCCGGCGCTGGTTGGGGTGTTCGTCAATGCCCCGGTGGAGCGAGTGCTCGCCACGGCCCGGGCCGCCGGCCTGACCCACGTCCAGCTCCACGGGGACGAGGGGGACACGGACGTGCAAGCCCTCCAGGCTTCCGGCTTGTCCGTGATCAAGGCCGTGGGCGTGGCGCCGGGGACACCCCTGCCCCCCAACGCCCTGTCGACCCCCGCCGACCTGGTGCTCCTGGACCGGTGCGAGCCCGGGCGGCGTGGTGGTACCGGCCGCACCGCGGATTGGGTGGTGGCGGCGGCCGTGGCCCAACGGCGGCCGGTGATCCTGGCCGGCGGGCTCAGGCCCGACAACGTGGCGGAGGCGGTGCGGGCCGTTCGCCCCTGGGGCGTCGACATCTCCAGCGGGGTGGAGCGGGCCCGCGGCGTCAAGGACCCCCACCTCATCGCCCGCTTCGTCCGCGCCGCCCGGCTCGCCTGGGAGGAGGTGCGGGCGGGCACGGAGGCGGACGCCCGGGAACCGGCCGCGGAGACCCCGGCGTGAAGGCGTGGTTGCGCCGCCGCCGGGCCCCGCCGCTCGATGACGACACGCGCCCAGCACGAGTCGAGTCGGGAAGGGGAGAGGAGAGACTACCATGGCCGTGACCTTGCCGGACGAACGGGGCTACTTCGGACGCTTTGGCGGTCGCTACGTACCAGAGACGGTGATCGCGGCCCTGGAAGAACTGGACCGGGCCTACCGGGAGGCGATGGCCGACGAGGCGTTCCGCCGGGAGGTGGACCACTACCTGCGGGAGTACTGCGGCCGGCCTACCCCCCTCTACCGCGCCGACCGCCTGGCTGCCGCCTGCGGCAACGAGCGGGTCCGCTTGTACCTCAAGCGCGAGGACCTGAACCACACCGGCGCCCACAAGATCAACAACGCCCTGGGCCAGGCGCTGCTGGCCCGGCGCATGGGCAAGCGGCGGGTCATCGCGGAGACGGGCGCAGGCCAGCACGGCGTGGCCACCGCCACCGCGGCCGCGGTTCTCGGTCTAGAGTGCGAGGTCTTCATGGGGGCCGAGGACATGCGCCGCCAGCAGCTCAACGTCTACCGCATGGAGCTGCTGGGCGCGCGGGTGCGCCCGGTGGACTCGGGGACGGCGACCCTCAAGGAGGCCGTCAACGAGGCCATCCGCGAGTGGGTAACCCGGGTCCGCGACACCCACTATGTCATCGGCTCGGTGGTGGGGCCGCACCCCTACCCGCGGATCGTCCGCGACTTCCAGGCGGTGATCGGCCGGGAGGCCCGAGCCCAGGTGCTGGAGCGGGAGGGGCGCCTGCCCGACGTTTTGGTGGCGTGCGTGGGCGGTGGCAGCAATGCGATGGGCCTGTTCCACGCCTTCGTGGACGACCCGGGCGTGCAGCTGATCGGCGTGGAGGCCGGGGGGAAGGGCCTGGCCAGCGGCCTGCACGCGGCCGCCCTGACCGCCGGGCGACCCGGCATCCTGCACGGCGCCCTCAGCTACCTCTTGCAGGACGAGGACGGGCAGGTGCTACCCGCCCACTCGGTGTCGGCGGGGCTGGACTACCCGGGGGTGGGGCCGGAACACGCCTACCTGCAGGACACCGGCCGGGCGCGGTACGAGGCGGTGACCGACGAGGAAGCCCTGGAGGCGTTCGAACTGCTGGCGCGGACGGAGGGTATCATCCCCGCCCTGGAGAGCGCCCACGCCGTCGCCTACCTGCGGCGGCTGCTGCCGGGGCTGCCTGCCGGCAGCGTGGTGGTGGTCTGCCTCTCGGGGCGGGGCGACAAGGACGTAGCGGAGGTGGCCCGGCTGCGGGGCCGCACCGTGGGTAACGATGCTGCGGGCCGCGCCGCTGTGGGCGCCGCGACGACCGCGGCATCCGGATCCGGAAGCGGAAAGGAGGCAGGGCGGTGACAGCGATGCACCCCCATCCCGCTACGGGAGAGGGTAGCGGGACGGCTGGGGCCCTGACCGGCAACCGGCTGGATGCGGCCTTCTCCCGCGCCCGGCAGGAAGGCCGGGCGGCGCTCCTCGTCTACATTACCGCGGGTCACCCCGACCTGGAGACCACCCGCCGGCTGGTCCCAGCCCTCTTCGCCGCCGGCGCGGACGTGCTGGAACTGGGCATGCCCTTCTCCGACCCGCTGGCCGATGGGCCGACCATCCAGCGCTCCACCCAGCAGGCCCTCCGGCAGGGCGTGCGCCTGCGCGACGTCCTGAGCCTGGCCAGGGAACTGCGGGATGGGGGCCTGGACCGGCCGCTGGTCCTCCTGACGTACGCCAACCCGCTGCTGGTCAACGGCCTGCTGGACGACCCGTCGCCCCTGGCCCGGGCCGGCTTCGACGGGGTGATCGTGCCCGACCTGCCGTCGGTGGAGAGCGAGGAGGTGGCGGCGGCCTTCGCCGCGGTCGGGATCCACCTCATCCCCTTCGTGGCGCCCACCAGCCCCGACGAGCATGTGCGCCGTGTCGCCTCCGGCCGCGGCGGGTTCGTCTACTGCGTGTCCGTCACCGGCGTGACGGGAGCCCGTCACCGGTTACCTGGGGGTGTGGTGGATCTGTTGCGGCGGGTGCGGGCGGCCGGGCCGCGGCCGGTGGCCATCGGTTTCGGCGTCTCGGGCCCGGAGCAGGCCCGGGAGCTGGCGGCCCATGCGGATGGGATCATCGTGGGCTCGGCACTGGTGGAACGCATCGACCGGGCGGCCGGCGACCCTCAGGGTGCCGGCGCCGGTGCCGGCCCGGGAGGGGACGACCGGGCGTCCGCGGTGGTGGCGGCGGCCGCCGAGTTCGTGGCGTCCCTCCGGCAGGCCATCGACCCGGGTGGCCGGCAACCTGCTCAGCTGTTGCGCCCGTCGCCGTGATCGGGCTCGATCACGGCGCTTTCCCATGCCTCCGGGTCCTCGATCAGAGACTGGGCGACACGGTGGAGCACGTGGCCCAGTTCCGTCCAGCGGTCGGCGGCGTCCTTGCCGAGAGGGAAGACGGAAGCATTGCCCTCCCGGTCCCAGGTCACCAGCGCCGACGCGGCGCTCCCTTCCGGCAGCGTGGGTAGCCCGTAACCGGCACCGCGCATGACGGAGAGCACAATGCCGAACCACAGGACCGGGCTCACCTGGCGCAGCGTCCCCTGCACGGGGGCACTGGCGTTGCCGGGGACGTATCCGTAGTGCCAGCTCGTGTGCTCGGGATCGAACATCCACACGTGCACGGTTTGGAACCTCCATATCCCGCAGGGCGTGAAGGGTGGCGAGGGGACGGGGCTGTGCCGTGCGGTAGGTGCGGGTTTCGTCCCTGCCCTGGGTGGCGCCGCGCCCTGCCGTCTGGCAGGCAGCGCCATCCAGGGCCACATGCAGCATTCCCCGGGTGCGGCGGCGGCATTCATGCGCCCTGCTCGAGTTGCCCGAGCAGCCGGTCCGCCTCGTCCACATCGATGTCCCCCCGCGCCAGGGCCTCCAGCACGTCGCGGGCCGAGCGGGGCCTGGCGGCGCCGGCCCCCGGCCCAGCCCCCGCGGTGGCCTGCTCCCCCTGCGCATCGTGGAGGCCATGCGATCCCTGCGCGTCCCGTCGTGCCTGCTGCGCCGGCGCGACCCGGGTCTCCTGGCCGGCCGGGGCCTCCTGCCCGGCCGGGCTGGGTTCCGCCCGCTTCCCGATTACGCGGATGCTGCCGGCGCCGGTGGCCAGCCGGATGACGCCGTCTCCCGGGCCGAGCACGTCCACCGACCGCAGGCCAAATCCGCCGCGGCGTCCGACCTGAATGCCGGTGGCGTCATGAATGCTCCCGGCGCCCGTCTGCAGTTCGAGCCGGCCGCCGGCGACGCCGGTGCGCTCCAGGACGATGTTGCCGAAGCCCGAACGAACATCCAGATCGGCGTTGCCGTCGGTCAGGGGACGCAACTCCACGGAGCCGGCGCCGGTGGTGATCTGCCCCCGGCGTTCAAGCCATGCCTGGAAACGGACGTCGCCGGCACCGGTGCGGACGGCCAGGGCGGTCAGGCGGCCGCCCGAGACGTTCACGTCCCCGGCGCCGGTGGTCACGTCCAGCTCGCCCTGGTGGTCCCGTACCTCCACATTCCCGGCCCCGCTCCGGACCCGGAGATGCCCGCGCCCTGCCTCCGAGCGCACGTTCCCGGCCCGGACCTCAACCGTGCAATCGCAACGCAGGTGCCGGAGTTCGACACCGCCAGTGGTTTCGACGCGGCAGGCCGCCACGGATCCCGGCAGGGTCACCGCCAGCCGCTCGGCGGCCGGCAGCAACCACCCCCGCAACCGCGGCAGACGAAGGATCAGCGTCTCTCCCTGCCGCTCGGCGCTGGCATCGGCGGGACCCTCGTACACCAGAGTGTCGCCCCCCTGGCGAATCTCCACGTCCGCCCGCCCGGCCATGATCTCCACGCGCCGGATGCCCGCCCCTTCCATGGTTTGGATCCGCTCGCTCATTCCGGTTCCTCCCCCAGCTCGCGCAGTTGTGACAGGGCTTCATCGACGCTCAGGCGCCCCAGCCGTACCTGCTCGAGGATCTGCTTGCGGCGCCCGCGGGGGCCGGGCTCGCCCGTTTCCACCGGCCCGCCCAGCGCCTCGATGCTGTCCACGAGCTTTTTCCGGAGGGTCGGGAAAGACACCCGGGGAAGCGCCCCTATCTCCCCAAGGTTA
>QGUQ01000299.1 GCA_003242195.1 Bacillota bacterium
GCAAAATGCGCTCGTTAGGGGGCGTTAAACCCCTGGGGAAGGGCTACAGATGGTTGATGAACTGCACCCCGCCCGGGCCGCGGGCGTTGCGTGGGTCGAAGTTGAACACGTGACACACGCAGTCGAAGACGAAAGCGTCCCCGATCATCGAAGCGGCCTCCTTTCATCGCCGGATGGAGCCGGGGACCCGCCTCGCACTTCTTTCGGCGAGGGCAGAAAGAGGAGCTCGGCCGCCGCCCGGGGCGACAGCCGGTCCGAGGACCAGGCCTTCCCCCAGTCGACCCGCACCTCGACCCGCCCCGCCTCGGGCAGCGCCCGCTCCACGGCCTCCCTCATCTCCTCGAAGAGGTAGGCGGTGAAGGGACACCATCCCGTGGTCAGCACGACGTGCACCTCGACCCCGTCGCCGGTTCGAGCGATGCGGTCGACGAGGCCCATGTCCACCACGCTGAGGCCCACATCCCTGCAGCAGGGGTCGGTCACGGTGGACAGGGCCTTCCGGATGCGCTCCTCCCACTCGGGAGGCACGGTACCGCCGCCAGCCGTCCCCGGCACCGCCTCACCACCCCTCCCCACGACCGCGAGGGCGGGCGGGGAGCCCGCCCTCGCGCCTCGGCCCACCTCTCCTCAGCGCCGGGCCCGTGCCAGCCGGCCGCCCTGGACCCGGGGCACCGGTCCATCGCCGGTGGGCCGGATGTCGAACTCGAAGATCTCCGTCGGCAGCCACAGCGTGCAACAGGCATTGGGGATGTCGACGATGGCGCTGATCCGTCCCTCCACCGGGGCGGCGCCGAGGATGGTGTAGGCCTCCTCGCCCGTGTACCCGAACCGCTTCAGGTACTCCACCGCTTCCAGGCACGCCCGGCGGTAGGCCACGTGGGCATCGAGGTAGTGCTGCTCCCCTTCCTCGTCCACGGAATAGCCTTCGAAGACCAGGTAGCGGGAGAAGCGCGGCTCCACCGGACTGGGCTCGAACATGGGGTGCCGGATGCCGTACTTGTTCATCCCGTCCTTGATCAGGTCCACGTGCAGTTCGATCCAGCCCGCCATCTCGATGGCGCCGCAGAAGGTGATCTCGCCGTCCCCCTGGGTGTAGTGGAGGTCACCCACCGTCAGCTTGGCCCCGGGTACGTACACGGGCAGGTAGGCGCGGGCCCCGCGCGTCAGGTTCTTGATGTCGCGATTGCCCCCGTTCTCGCGGGGCGGAATCGTGCGGGCGCCTTCCCGGGCGATGCGTTCGAATTCCGGCGTACCCGGCCGCAAGCTGCCCAGGATGGCGTTGCGGGGCTCGGGGGGCAGGGCCAGCGGCGGCACGCGGTCGGGATTCCGCTGGATCAGCTTGCGCTCCCGCTCGTTCCAGCGGGCGAGGAGCTGGTGGGAGGGAGCCGTTCCCAGGATGCCGGGATGGGGAATGGCCGGGATGCGGACGCCCGGCACGTGCCGGGAGACGGCATAGACGCCGTGGAAGTCCCAGATGGCCTTGTGAGCCTCCGGGAAGTGATCGGTCAGGAAGCCGCCGCCGTTGTTCCTGGCGAAGATGCCCGTGTAGCCCCAGTTCATCTTGGGGTGCGGGCCGAGGTCCAGGATGTCGACGACCAGCAGGTCGCCGGGCTCGGCGCCCCGGACCGCGATGGGTCCCGTCAGGTGGTGATTGGGCGTCAGGTCCATGTCGCGAATGTCGGAGGCGTCGTCGTCGTTGCGGACCTGACCGCCGGTCCAGTCGAGACACTGGACGGTGAACACCTCGCCGGGCCGCACCTCGACGACGGCCGGGATGTCGGGGTGCCAGCGGTTCTGCAACACCTCGCGTTGCTCTTCCACGGGCCGCGTCGGGTCGACTTCAATCAGCGGGCGACCCATCCCACGTACCCCCCTTGCTGAGGCTGGAATTGTATTTCCAGCGTACAAGCCGGGGGTTGCGGCCTGTCAAAGCGCGCACGCCGGCGGGGCGGATGGAGCCAGGTCGCCTCACTCCTCCCCCGCCTTCGTTCGGCGCGATCCTCTGTTTATGGCCCGTCGATGCGACGAATACATGTCATTACCTGCGTCATATGTATACATATTCGTCCATGTGCTGGATCGATCCCACACCACCCTAGCCGGTCGGGGGCCGCGGAGGATAACATGACAGCAGATGACCCACGCCCGTTCATCCCGCAATCCGCCATCGGAGGTTGACACCCTTGCGCGAAGCACCGGCACGGACCAGCGAGGACCTGCGGCGCACCCTGGCCCGCATCGACGGGCGCGGCTATCCCGCGTACAAGGAGATCGCCGGCGCCTACGATTTCGGCCGGTTCGTCCTGCGGATCGACCACGTCCAGGGCGACCCCTTCGCGTCCCCATCCCGGCTGCGGATCGTGATGGAGCCCGGCCGGATGAACCTGCCGGCGTGGGCGGCCGCCACGCCCCTGCGGCGGGTCGCCACCGCCGACTGGCTGATCCGGCGCTTCGATCGCGCCATCGCCGCGGTCACTGGCGGCGGGGCGCGGAGGGGGAGCGGCAAGAGCGGCCTGATCGCCATCGACCGGCCGGGCCAGGAGGTCCTCCCCCGTACCGCCTGCGTGGTCGCCGAGGGGCGGGTGGAGGTCCGCTTCTTCGCCGGCCTGCCCGCGGCCGGCCGCCGGGTTCTGGGAAAGCAGGCCATGGAGATGCTGTGCGGGGACATCCCGCAGCTGGTGGAACGGGCACTGGTCCTGCGGCCGGGCGACGAGGCGGACCTGCAGCGGCACGTGAACACCGTCGAGGACCAGGCCGCCCTGCGGGAGGCCCTGGCGGGGCTTGGGCTGGTGGCCTTCGTCGGTGACGGCGCCATCCTCCCCCGGGAGAGCGGCGTCAGCGACCGGCCCCTGCGGGGCCCCAACGTGGTGCCCTTCGCGGCGCCGCCCTCCCTGGCCGTCGAGATCGACACGCCCCACCGGGGCCGGGTACGGGGCATGGGGATCCCCCGCGGCGTGACCCTCATCGTCGGGGGCGGCTACCACGGCAAGTCCACCTTACTCCGGGCCCTGGCCCGGGGCGTCTACGACCACATCCCCGGCGACGGCCGCGAGCTGGTGGTCACCGACCCGACGGCGGTGAAGATCCGCGCCGAGGACGGCCGCCGCATCGAGCAGGTGGACATCAGCCCCTTCATCCGCAACCTGCCCTTCGG
>QGUQ01000300.1 GCA_003242195.1 Bacillota bacterium
AGTGAGGCGGCCCCTACCAGCACAGACTAGCGGCGGAGGTGCCCGTTGTGCCCGTGGGGACGGACGCCCTGGTGACGCTGGCCCGTACGGCGGGATGGCTGTTCCTCGCGGCCGGCGCGGTGCTGGCCCTCTTGCTCCTTCCCCTGCCCGTGCGGTTGCGCGCCCGGTGGCGGGACCACCGCCTGCTCATCGCCCTGGACGTGGGCTGGCGCTGGCTGGCCTACCGGCATCGCGCCCGCTGGCCGGCACCGCCGCACCGAGACGGCCGTCGTCACCGGAGGACGAAGGGGCCCTCCCCGGCCGCGGAGGGGCCCACCTCGACCCCCGATCGACGCGGGCCGCAGGCCGCGATGCGGGCGCACCACCCGGGAGCAGCCGTACCCGCCCTCACCCCGGCGCGGGTGTTTCTGCGGGCGACCGGGGGCCGGGACGGCCCACGCTTGGACCGCCTGTTTTTCGAGGCCCGCGTGGGCAACGCCGATGCCGCTGCCACCGCCCTGGCGACAGGAACCCTGGCGGCCTTCGGGCACGCGCTGGCAGCCGTCCTGGCCACCCAGACCTCCACCTCCCCGGCCGACATCCGCGTCCGGGTCCAGCCCTGCTTCGGCCACCGGCGCCTGGAGGCGCGCCTGGACTGCATAGCGCGCGTGCGCCTTTGGGACATTATGAGGGCCACGGGCGCCGTGCGGCGTACCAGCCGGCAGGCGCCGCGAAGGGGGACTCCGCGATGGGCGAGCACCCGATCCAAGGACTGATGCACACGGCCATGGAGAGCCTCAAGCAGATGGTGGACGTGAACACCGTGGTCGGCGACGCCGTCGAAGCCCAGGACGGCACCGTGATCGTGCCGGTGTCACGCGTTTCCGTGGGCTTCGTCGCCGGCGGCGGCGAATACGGGCGGGAGAGGCGCGGCGAGGCGGGGGAGTCGTCCTGGCCCTTCGCCGGCGGCAGCGGCGCCGGCGTCAGCGTGCAACCCGTCGGCTTCCTGGTCGTCGGCCAGGGCCGCGTGCGGCTGCTGCCCGTGGCCGAGGGCGCCTTCCTCGACCGGGTCATCGACGCCGCACCCGAGGTGATCGACCGCGTGCGGGGGATGCTGGGAGGACGACAGGCCAACGGCCGCGGCCCGGGGACCGTCCCTCCCGGAACCGGCCCGAGCGTCGGGGCCGGGGGCACGGAAACGGGACCCCGATTGGGGCGGGCCGAGGAAGCGGTGCTGGGGGACGAGCCGCCGGAGCTGGATTGACCCGCGGGCGGCCCGCGGGTGGCGCCGCCGGTGGGAGGGGCGTGCATGCGCAGCGTATGGAAAGGCGTGATCAGTTTCGGGCTGGTGAACATACCCGTCCGCCTCTACCGCGCCGTGGAAGAGCGGTCGGTCCACTTCCGGCAACTGCACGCGGCCTGCGGGACGCCCATCCGCTACCGGCGCTGGTGTCCCCGCTGTGAGGTGGAGGCCACCCCGGAAGACCTGGCCCGCGGCTTCGAGTACGCACCGGACCGCTTCGTCCTCATCACGGACGAGGACCTGGAAGGACTTCCCCTGCCCACGGCCCGGGCGGTGGAGATCCTGGACTTCGTGCGCCTGCAGGAGATCGACCCCATCTACTTCGAGCGTACCTACTACCTGGAACCGGCGGAGGGGGGCGAGAAGGCCTACGCCCTGCTCCGCCGTGCCATGGACGAGCGGCGCTGCGTGGCCGTAGCGAAGGTCGCCCTGCGCCACAAGGAATCCCTGTGCTGCCTCCGCACCTATCAGGGCCGCGTCCTCGCCCTGGCCACCATGGCCTACCCGGACGAGATCCGGCCCGTGGATGCACTGCCCGGCCTCGCCCGGCTGCCCCGGGAGGACGGGCTCCCGGTCAGGGCCGGCCAGGCGGCCGGCTACCCCAACGGGCTACCGGCGGGGGCCAACGGCGCGGCCCTGCCCGGCCACGCCGGGCAGGCGGGCAACCCGACCGGGGCGGCGGTCCCGGAGGCCGGCATGGATCGGGAGCTGGAGCTGGCCCTGCACCTCATCGACCGGCTCACCACGCCCTTCGACCCGCAGCGTTACCGTGACCGCTACCGGGAGGCGCTCGTGGCGCTGGTGGAGCGCAAGCTGGCCGGCCGCGACGGCGCCGTGGTGCACCCCGAGCCCGCGCCCGTCATCGACCTGCTGGAGGCCCTGCGGGCCAGCCTCGAACAGGCCGGACGGCGCCAGCCGGTGTCGAGCCCGTGAACGGGCGACCCGTCCCGGGTATTCCCAGGCGCTGGTCGGAGCTGTGGCAGCCCGGGCACCTCCGACCCATGCTCGCGCGCCGCGCGGAACGCCCCTTCTCCTCTCCTTCTCACCGGTTCGAGGTCAAGTGGGACGGGTATCGCTGCCTGGCCTTCCTGGACGGCGGCACGTTCCTCCAGTCCCGGCGCGGCCACGACCTGACGCCCCTCTTCCCCGAACTGGCGCGGCTGCACGGGCTCGTCCGCCGGCGGCCGGCGGTGCTGGACGGGGAGATCGTGGCCGTCGTCGGCGGGAGGCCCTCCTTTGCCGCCCTCCAGCGCCGGGCGGGCCTGGCCGCTTCGCGCCCGGAACCGGTTGGCGGCCCCGGCACCCCGCCCGCGCCGGCGGTCTTCATCGCCTTTGATCTCCTGGGCGAGGCCGGCGAGGTGCTGGCGGCACGGCCCCTGGACGAGCGCCTGGAGCGCCTGGAGGGGCTGGTCCCGGCTGGCGGCGGGGAGGGACCGCTGCTCCTTTCGGTGGGGGTGACGGGTGCCGGCGAGGAACTCTTCGCAGCGGCCCGGCGGCAAGGTCTGGAAGGCATCGTCGCCAAGCGCCGGGACAGCCCGTATTTGCCGGGTTCGCGGACCTCCTGGTGGCAGAAGATCAAGAGCGAACAAACGGCGGAAGCCGTCATCGGCGGCGTGGCGCCGGGCGGGCACGGGGGCGTCGGGGCCCTCATCCTGGGCATGTTCGACCGGGGCGGGCGGCTGGTTTACGTGGGACACGTGGGCACCGGCTTCGACCACCGGGAATTGGGGGACATCCTAGCCCGCCTGCGTGCCCGCCCGGACCCGCCCTTCAGCCCACCCCCGCCGGCACCGTCTGGCGGGGTGGTCTGGGCCGAGCCCGAGGTGGTGTGCGAGGTGGCCTTCCTGGAGTGGACGGCGGGCGACC
>QGUQ01000301.1 GCA_003242195.1 Bacillota bacterium
GTGCGCATCCCCTCTCGTACGGCCACTTGAGCCAGATCGTGGGCCGGGGCCCGGGCGGTGATCAGCTCCCGCAGGGCGGGGCTGACCACCATCAGCTCGGCGATGGCGGTCCGGCCGGTGTAGCCGCCGCGGCAGTTGGGACAGCCCCTGGGCCTGTAGAGGGTGGCCCCGGGGTCCAGCTCCACCCCGGCCTCCTCGTACAGCCGGGCCACGTGGGGGCCCGCCCGGTAGGGCTCTCGGCAGGCGGGGCACAGCACCCGCACCAGCCGCTGGCCCAGCACCGCCAGCACCGACGAAGCGATCAGGAAGGGCTCGACGCCCATGTCGGCCAGGCGCGTGATGCTGGAGGGGGCGTCGTTGGTGTGAAGGGTGCTGAGGATCAGGTGCCCCGTCAGGGCAGCCCGCACGGCGGTGTCCGCTGTCTCCCGGTCCCGGATCTCGCCCACCATGATGACGTCCGGGTCCTGGCGGAGGAAGTGGCGCAGGGCCACCTGGAAGGTCAGCCCGGCGCGGGCGTTCACCTGGCTCTGGTTCGTCCCGGGGATCTCGTACTCCACAGGGTCCTCGATGGTCACCACGTTGAGGTGGGCGCGGTCCACCTCCTGAAGCAGCGCCGCCAGGGTGGTGGACTTGCCGCTGCCCGTGGGGCCCGTCACCAGCAGCATCCCGTAGGGGCGGCGCACCAGTTCCCGCAGCCGCTCCACCATGCCGTCGGGCAGGCCCAGCCCGTCCAGCCGGGCGAGGCCCATGGACTTGTCCAGGATACGGATGACCATCTTCTCCCCGTGCACCGTCGGCATGGAGGAACAGCGGCAGTCGTAGTCGCGGCCGTCCACGCGGATGCTGAAGCGGCCGTCCTGGGGCAGCCGGCGCTCGGCGATGTCCATGCCCGCCAGCACCTTGAGGCGCGAGATGACCGCCGGGTGCAGGGCGGGCGGCGGCGTCATGGCCAGGTGCAGCGTGCCGTCGATGCGGAAGCGGATGGCGAACCGCCGCTCGCCGGGCTCCAGGTGGACGTCGGAGGCCTTCTCCCGCACGGCCTGCTCCAGCAGGTTGCGGACGAACTCCACCACCGGCGCCTCGGTCTCCACCGGTACCGCTTCTTCCGCGGCGGCCTCCTCCCCGCGGCCGGCCGGGCGCTGGCCGCCGTCCCGGGCCTCCCCCGGGCCGGTTCGTCCCCCACGACCGGGACGCCCGGCGCGAGCCGCCTCCCCGGCGGTACGCGTGGCCCGCTCGGCGGTCTCCAGCAGGCCGAAGATGCGCCCGATGGCGTCGCGGAGGTCTTCCTCGTCGGCCAGGACCGGCTCCACCTCCTGGCCGGTGACCAGGCGGACCTGGTCCAGGGCCTCCAGGTCGGTGGGATCGGCCATGGCGATGACCAGGCGCCGGTCGTCCTGCCACACCGGCAGCACCTGATAGCGCCGGGCGATCCAGTCGGGGATCCGCCGGGCCACTTCCGGCGGCGGCGGGTCGGCCCGCAGGTCCCACGTGCGCACCCCCAGCTGGGCCGCCAGCGCGGCCTGCAGTTGCCGCCGGGTGATCAACCCTTTGGCCACCAGCACGTCGCCCAACCGCCGGCCCGTGCGGCGCTGCTCGGCCAGCGCGTCCTCCAGCTGCGCCCGGTCGATCCAGCCCTGTTCCACGAGGTAGTCGCCCAGGCGTCCCCGGTAGAGAATCGCAGCCACCGATCCTGCCCCCCGCTATCTGCCAGCCTCGAGCCCTCGACCACCAGGTTCCGGATCTCCCCACGCGGGTGTGCCCGGCCCATGACCCCGTGCGGCTTCACCCTGCGTCCCGCCGCGGTCCTCCGCGGCCCGGGAGCGGTACCCTTCACCCCGGCCACCCGCTCCAGCGCAGGTACGCGGCGGCCAGCTCCCCGCCTCCGAACCAGCCGACCAGCCCGCCCAAGGCGAGGAAGGGGCCGTAGGGGAGCTCGTCCCCCCGCGACCGCTTGCCCGTCGCCAGCAGCGCCGCCGCCACCCCTCCCCCCACAAGGGCAGCGGCAAAGAGGGCCACCGGCGTCGCCCGGGGCCCCAGGTAGAGCCCCAGCACCGCCGCCAGCTTCACGTCGCCGAGGCCCAGCCCGCCTCGGCTGGCCAGGTGGATGATCCCAAACAACAGGCCAGCGGCCGCACCGCTGGCCACATGGTGCCAGAAGCCCTCCCCCTGGGAGGCGAACCCGACCGCCAGCCCCCAGGCGGCCCCCAGGCCGTTGGCCACGTCCGGGATGAGGCGTACCTTCAAGTCCACCCCGGTGGCCACCACCAGGAGGGCCATGAGGCCCCAGCCCAGGAGCAGGTCGGCCCACCCCGCGGCCCGGAGGGCCACGGCGGCGAAGAGCAGCCCGGTGGCGGCCTCCACCAGCGGCGCCTGCCAGCCGATGGCGGCGCCGCAGCCCCGGCACCACCCCCGCAGGACGAACCAGCTGAGCACCGGCACCAGTTCCCACGGCCGCAGCCGGCGCCCGCACCGCTCGCAGCGGGAGGGCGGGTGGAGCAATGACTCGCCCCGCGGCCAGCGGTCGATGAAGGTGTTCAGGAAGCTGCCGAACACCAGGCCAACCACCGCGGCCACCCACACCACCGGCCCGCCCGGCACCAGCGCGGCCCCGCCCTGCATCACCGCACCCCCACCCGGGCCAGGGCCTCGCGGGTGACCAACCCCCGGGCCAGGAGCTGCCCAGCGCTGTCCCGCAGGGTGACCATGCCTTGCTGCCGCGACGTTTCCATGACGGCGGGCAGCTGGGCGGACTTCCCCTCGCGGATGAGATTGCGCACGGCCGGCGTGGCCACCAGCACCTCCGCCACCAGGTACCGCCGGGTGCCGTCGGCGGAGGGAACCAGGCGCTGGGCGATGATCCCCTCCAGCACCGCCGCCAGCTGGATGCGGACCTGGTTCTGTTGTCCCGCCGGGAAGACGTCCACGATGCGGTTCACCGCCTCGGTGGCGCTGGGCGTATGCAGGGTCGCCAGCACCAGGTGCCCCGTCTCGGCCGCGGTCAGGGCGGTCTGGATCGTCTCCAGATCCCGCATCTCCCCGACCATGATCACGTCGGGGTCCTCGCGCAGGGCCGCCCGCAGCCCGGCGGCGAAGCTGGGCGTGTCCAGCCCCACCTCCCGCTGGTTCACCAGGCTCCGCTTGTGGCGGG
>QGUQ01000302.1 GCA_003242195.1 Bacillota bacterium
ACGTAACGCTGCACCAGGAAGGCCAGGGCCAGGGCGGCGACGATGGCGATGACGGCGTTCTGGTAGTAGCGCACCCACCTTTCCACCAGCGGCCAGGCGGCGCCCAGGGCGGCGCCGGCCCCGACGAGGGCGATGTTCCACAGAGTGGTACCCAGGACGGTGTACGTGACGAACGCCACGGGTTCCATCGCCGTAATGCCGGCAGGAATGGAGATCAGGCTGCGGATGATGGGCACCATCCGTCCGAAGAACACCGTCCACGATCCGTAACGGGCGAACCACTCCTCGGCCTGCCGCACCTGTTCTTCCGACACGCTCAAGTACCGGCCGTACCGGCGGACGAACCCGTAGACCCGCTCCCGCCCCAGGGCGCGCCCAACGGCGTACAGGATCAGCGCTCCCAGCACGGACCCCGCGGTCGCGGCCACCACCACCCACGGCAGGGACAGCGGCCCGTAGGTGGTCATGAACCCGGCGAAGGGCAGGACCACCTCGGAGGGGATGGGCGGGAACAGGTTCTCCAGCGCCACGACGGCGACCAGTCCCACGTAACCCCATTGCTCGATAACCCGCGTCAGCCCGTCCACACCTTCGCCTCCGTCCCCGCCGGTCCCTGGTCGCAGCCGCTGCTGCCGGCTGTCCCTGCGGCCCGCGTCGCATCGCGGGGGCCGGCACGGCGCGGGGTCCGGCCCCTTGTCCATCTCTACGCCCGTTCCACGTCGTTCATTATGGATGCTTTCCGGCGGGCGGGAAAGGGAGGCGCCGTGAGGGTGCCGGTCGGTGGATGGTATGATCGAGGCGGGAGCGGCCGGCCATCGAGTCCCGATTTCCGGCCGCCGGGCGCGGGATCCCGGCTTCCAGGGCCCGCGAGCTGTCGCGACGGAGGCGATGTCCATGCCCGGGTCCGTAACCTTTTGGGTCACCCTGGCCGTGCTGGCGTCCGTGGCCCTGCTGGCCCGGTCCCTGATCCGGGCCCGCGCGCGCCTGCGGGCGGCCCGGGAGCGGCAGGAGTGGCATTCCAGCCGCGAGGCGGACCGGGAGGCGGCCCGGGCCGTGCTCGCCCGCCCTCGGGAAGAGTGGCCCTTCCTTGAGCGGCTGCCTGAGGGTTTCCCCCAGCGGCCCGCCTATTTCGCTGCCCGTTGTACACTGCTGGCCGAGCGGCCGGAGGGGGATGGGTTCACCTCACGGGGGCAGGGGTGGCTGGTGATCTGCCCCGATCGCCTGTGCTACCACGCGGAGGCGGGGGAGGCCTCCTCCTTCGCCATCGCCATGGAGGCCATCGAGCGCGTCGACTCGCCCTACGTCAACGTGCTGGAAGTGATCGAGCAGGACCCGGAGACGCGGGTGTGGACCAGCCATTTCTTCCGCCTGCACCGGCCGCTGGTGGCGGCGGCCTACCTGTCTCGCCTGGCTGGCTTCGAGCTCATCCTCTGACGCCCTTCGGGACGCGGCCGGTTCACCGGTACAGGCGGACCAGGCCCGTACCCGGGTAGTAGTGGCGCAGGATCTCGCGATAGCCGCGGCCGTCCCGCGCCATGGCTTCCGCGCCCCACTGGTCGAGCCCCACGCCGTGTCCCCAACCCCGGCCGTGGAAGATCCACAGGTCGCCCTCGCCGCGTTCGATATCGGTGATCCAGGTGGACTTCACCCGGTTGGCACCGGCGTGCAGGCGCAGGGCGGCGGCGTACACCTGCCGCGGCCCGATTTGGATGAACAGGGCACGCCCCGAGGGGCCCCGCCGGGCGATTCGCACCCGGTCCACGGCACCGGGATCCAGGCGGGCGATGGCTGCCAGCTCCGCCGACGTCAGGGCGGCCGTCCAGCGCCGGATGTCCTCCGGTGCCGCTTCCTCGCACCGCGAGGGGACGGGGCGCAGGTACGGGGCCTCGGCCGTGCGCGGGTCGCCGGGAAAGGATTCGTCCATGGCCGCGGTGCGTCCGGCGGCACAGGCGCTGAAGAGCGCCACCACCGGTTTGCCCCGGTAAACCAGGATCTCGCCGCGGGTGGCGGCGACGGCTTTCCGAACGGATGCGGGCACGTGTTCGCTGTAGGCTTGCGCCTCCGCCGGGTTGGTGGAGGTGTCGGTGCCATAGAGGCGGCGCAGCGTGGCGTCCTCGCCCGCCATCATGAGCCGGACGGTATACGTCCGGGCGGCCACCGCCTGGGCGCCCAGGGCGGCGGGCGACCAGGTGGGGATCACCTCGCCGGCCACCACGTGGGCCACGTACTCTTCCAGCGGCATGGAGCGTACCGCCCCAGTGGCGTGGTCGAACACGGTGATCTCCGGCTCCCGGCGGAAGCGGCCGGCCAGCTCCGGCGAGAGCCGCGGCGGGCTGGCGTCCTGGGGCGCTGCCCGCGCCCGCGGGGCCGGCTTGGCGGGCTGCGCCCACCCGCCCGCACCGGAGCGGGGTGCGCTGGCCAGGAAGCTGTGGATCAGGAGCAGGGCGGCGGCGGTCCACACCGCCGGCCGCAAGGCGAGCCGGCGGGTGCCGGCAGGGCCGGTCATGGTTCATCCCCCGGTCCTAGGCTGGACGGGGAGGGGGGAAGGCATTCAAAGGGGCGCGGGTGCCGCGAGGGCCGCGCGAGGGGCGCCGTTCAAGGCCTGGCGGGTGCCGGCGGGCTGGCGCGCCCGGGAGGACCGGCTGGCGCGCGCGGCCTGCCCGTGCCGGGTGGGGAGGCGGAGGGGGGGCCGCCGGGACGGGTGGCCAGAGCGTCGACCAGGGCATCGGCGACCAGCCGCGCGCTGGTCACGGTTTCGGCCAGGCTGTTCTCCGCCCCGCCGATCTCGACGATCAGCGCCCCGGGCAGCAGGTCCTGGTTGTAATGCCAGGGCTTGAGGGCGATACCCCGGACCAGCCGCGGATGAATCCGGCTCAGGCGGTCCGCCATGGCCTCGGCCAGGGCCAGGTTCCGGTGCCAGCCGGGGTGGCCGGCCCCGACCACGAAGAGGACGCCGCCCGCATGGACCCCGCCGACGGGCACCCGGGTGGTGGTGGCGTCCCGGTGCACGTCCAGGGCGATCCGGACGCCGGGATGTTGCGCCAGCAGGCGGCGCACGCCCTCCCGCGCCCGGTCGTAGGCGCCGTCGCGGCCCGCCTCGTCGTACAGGGTGCCCGACCAGACGACGTCGAGCCCGCGCTCGTAGA
>QGUQ01000303.1 GCA_003242195.1 Bacillota bacterium
ATTCTATACCGTTTTCTGGGCTCCGGAAAGTGTATAAGGGCGATCTTCAAGCCCTTCTGGAGCTTCCCTTGGTCAGCCAGCCAGCCCAGGAACTCGCCGGTGGTGTAGCCCAACAGGTTGACGGGCGCCAGGGTGCCGAAGGTGTACTGGTACCCCTGGCTGAAGATGGTGCTGGCCGCCGCCCCGGGCGTGATCCAGGGCACGCGGTAGCGGTCGGGCATGGGCGACTGGGCCTGGCCCAGGGCCGTGGAGTAGCCGCCGATGACGGCCACGACCTTGTCCTGCTCCATGGCCCGCTGGACCAGCGATGCCGACTTGGCCTGGTCGGACTCGTCGTCGTAGACGACGGGCTCGACCTTGAGCTTCTTGCCGCCGACGTCGATGCCGCCCGCTTCGTTGATCTGCTTGATGGCGAGCTTCACGCCCTCCAGCTGGTACGTCCCGGGCTTGGCCTCGCGGCCCGTCTGCGGCAGCACGACACCGATCTTGATGGACTCGGCTCCCTCGCCGGAGCCCCCGCCCGAGCCGCCGTTCCCGCCACCGCCGCCGCACGCGGCCAGCAGCAGCATCGACACCATCAGCGCGGCCGCCGTCGCGATCCGGGCCCGCCACGGGAGCGGGGCTTTCTTCCCCCGGCCGGTGGCGCGCAACCGGTGCGCGCACGGGCCAGCCGTCACCGCTTCGTCTCCCGTCACCGAATCTCCCCCCAGTAGACGGTGGTTGATTGGGATTTCTCCATTTCATTAGCGCTGTTCGCACATGAGTCCTGCTAGCAACAGTCTCTGCCCTTCATTCCGCGTCTTTTTCCAAATGACAAAGGCCCGGCATGATGCATGCCGGGCCGGGCTCCTGCCGCCCACGCATAGGCGGGCACCCGTCATCACACCTTACTATCTGGAGGGAAGGCCATGTCCGACGGGCGTGAAGAGGGCCGGGACGGTACGGTCGTCGGGTCCACCGCCATCAAGTACGGCGCGTGGATCATCATGCTGGTGGCCGTCCTGTACTTCCTGGCCAATTACGTGTTGCCCCTGTTCCGCTAGCTCGTCCCGCTCCCCGTCCGAGCGACCGGGTCCCGGCGGCTGGCCATGCCGCGGGCCGCCGCCGGGTCGCCGCCGAGTGCCTCATCGAGGCCGGTGCCTGCCGGAGGACCCGCCAGCAACGAGGGCGGGACCGCCAGCAGGCGGGCGTCCTCCATCCCCGGAATGGACCGGATCTCGGCCAGCGCCTCCGGCGGGACCGGGTCGTCCACGGCCAGGACCATGATCGCCTCCCCGCGCACCTCACGCCGCGCCACCTGCATGGCGGCGATGTTGATGCCCCGCGCTCCCAGCACGCTCCCCACCCGGCCGATCATGCCCGGGCGGTCGTGGTGGCGGGTGAGCAGCAGCAGCGGAGCCGGCACCATGTTCAGGGGCAGCCCGTCCAGGTGGAGCAGGCGCGGCTCCCCTTCCGGGGTCAGGCTGCCGGCCACGGAGCGCCGGCTGTCGCGGCCGCCGCTCAGTTCCAGCACCGGCGCCGGCAGGGACGGGTCCCGCTCGCTGCGCCAGTGGAGTTCGATGCCCCGGCGCGCCGCCAGGAGCGGCGCGTTGACGACGTTGACCGGCCCATCCACCACCCCGGCCAGCAGGCCCTTGAGCACGGTACCCGCCAGCAATTCGAAGCCTCGCTCGGAGGGCAAGTCGCGGGCGATCACCCGCAGCTCGAGGGCCTCCAGCGGCCCGCCCAGGCCCTCCCGGTACACCAGGCCCACCAACTCGCCCACCCGCGCCAGCGGCCCGGCCGCCTGCCAGTCCTCATCCGAGAGGCGCGGCAGGTTGACCGCCCCCCGGACCGGCTGGCCGGCCAGCGCCCGCACCACCTGTTCCGCGATGGCGCGGGCGTTGTAGGCCTGGGCCTCCCGCGTGGAGCCGCCCAGGTGGGGCGTCACCACCACGTTGGGCAGATCCAGCAGCGGGCTGCCCGCGGGCGGTTCGGTGGCGAAGACGTCGATCCCCGCCCCCGCCAGCCGGCCTTCCCGGAGCGCCTCGGCCAGCGCCTGCTCGTCCACGATCCCGCCGCGGGCGGTGTTGATCAGGTAGGCGCCCGGCCGCATGCGGGCGATGGCGGCGGCGTCCAGCAGGTTGCGGGTGCCCTCCGTCAGGGGCGTGTGGATGCTCACCACGTCGGCCCTGCTCAGGAGTTCCTCCAGGCTGGCGGGCTCCACGCCCAGCGCCCGCATGCGGGCCTCGGGCACGTACGGGTCGTGGGCGATGACCCGCATGGCGAAGGCCCGGGCCCGCGCGGCCACCTCCTGGCCGATGCGGCCGAACCCGATGAGCCCCATGACCTTGCCCCGCAGTTCCTCGCCCACCCAGCGGGAGCGCTCCCAGCGCCCCGCCCGCAGCGACTCGTGGGCGGGCACGACGCGGCGCACCAGCGCCAGGAGCAGGGCGAAGACGTGCTCGGCCACGGCCACGGTGTTGCCGTCGGCCACGTTCACCACCACGATGCCCCGCTCGGTGGCCGCCTGCAGGTCGATGTTGTCGACGCCGACGCCGGCCCGGCCGATCACCCGCAGCCGCGGGGCGGCGGCGATGAGCTCGGCCGTCACCTTGACCCGGCTGCGGACGATCAGGGCATCGGCGCCGGGCAGGAACTCCTCCCTCAGCGTCTCGGGAGACACCCCGGAGGCGTCCACCACCTCGCAGGTGTCGTAGAGGGGTTCCAGTTCCTCCCGGGGCAGCGGGTCGGCGATGACCACCCGGGGCCGCCGCCCGGCCACCCCGGCGCTGCCGGCCGGTTCCGCGCCGGCCCCCGCGCCCCGGATCAGCCCGTTCATCCCGTCGCGGGCGCTGTTTCGCGCCGCGACGCCCCGCCCATCGGCGTCCGCATGTCCCGGTACGGGCGTCATGGCTGCACCTCCCGTCTGGCCTCATCGCCGTCCCCGGCCGGGCGAGCGGCCGGGCCGCCGGTCGGGCGTGCGGCCGGACCGCCGCTGCTGGGCGACCCGGGCACCTCCCCGTTCTTCCGGAAGAACTCCCAGACGGCCAGGGCCGCCTCGTAGGCCGCCCGGCCGGCCCGGCGGCCCAGCATCTCCCCCAGCACCGAGTCCAGAGCCTCCATGCCGGCCACCACGTCCCCGGGCTGCACGGCGCCCATG
>QGUQ01000015.1 GCA_003242195.1 Bacillota bacterium
ACGTTGCCCCACGCCGTCATGCTGATCGCCGGGGACACGGTGGAGGTGGCCCGGGCCGCTGACCGGGTCTTCCCGCCGGACCAACCCCGCGTGGTGCTGGTCGACACCTTCCAGGACGAGGCCGTGGAAGCCGTGCGCGTGGCCGCGGCGCTGGGCCAGCGCCTGGCGGCGGTACGGCTCGACACGCCATCGGAGCGCGGCGGCGTCACGCCCGGCCTGGTGCGGGAGGTCAAGGCGCGGCTGGCCCAGGCCGGCTTCGGCCACGTGCGGGTCTTCGTCTCGGGGGGCATCACGCCGGAGCGCATCCCCGCCCTCAAAGCAGCCGGCGCCGACGCCTTCGGGGTGGGCAGTTACATATCGTCCGCCCCTCCCATCGACATGACGATGGACATCAAGGCCATCGGCGACCGGCCCGTCGCCAAGCGCGGTCGCATCCCCGGCTTGACGGAGAATCCGCGGCTGCGCCAGCGCCTGTGAGACCCCGCCGAGGCCCGTCCCCGGCCGTCTTCCCATCGGACGGGCGTCGCAAAGGCCAGAGATCGCGAGGACTCGCGAGGACTCGGCGTGGTAATATCGAATAGGAGGAAATGAGGTAGACTCTCGCGTCTTTTCTTTGGCGCGACATGTGAAGACGATCACAAAGTTGCAGGCAACACCGGCCGGACGCCGACCGCCCGAGCTGCAAGACGCCCGCCCCGTACCGGGTTCCCCGGGTGCATCACCCTGTTGTGGACCCGGCCATCGGGATGCGGGCTCGCCGCAGGCCGGAGCGGCGCCGGGAGCCCATGGAGGGCGGTGAGCGAGCGTGCATGCCATCGTTTGCCTGAAGCAGGTGCCCGACAGCTCCGAGATGCGCATCAACCCCAAGACCGGCACGCTGGTCCGCCAGGGCGTCACGTCCATCATCAACCCCTATGACGTCCACGCCCTGGAAGCCGCCTTGCAGGTCAAGGACCAGTTTGGCGGGGAAGTGACGGTCGTCAGCATGGGGCCGCCCTTCTTCGAGCAGTCCCTCAAGGAGGCGGTGTCGGTCGGCGCCGACCGGACGGTGCTGGTCAGCGACCGGGCCATGGCCGGTGCGGACACCTTCGCCACCAGCAGGGTACTGGCGGAGGCCATCCGCAAGATCGAGCGGGATTTCGGTCCTGCCGACCTGATCTTCTGCGGCCGCCAGACCATCGACGGCGACACCGGCCAGGTAGGGCCCGGCATTGCGGCACGGCTGGATATCCCGGTGCTGACCTACGTCATCCGCATTCGCGAGATCGACCCCGAAAAGCGCCACATCGTGGTCGAGCGCAAGATCGAGGGCGGGCGCCAGGTGGTGCGTGCCAAGCTCCCGGCCCTGCTGACGGTGGAGAAGGAGCTCAACGAGTTGCGGTATGCCTCGCTGCCGGGGATGCTGCGGGCCGCCAAGCACAAGCCCATCGTCTGGAACCGCGAAACCCTGGGCCTGGAGCGCAACGAGGTCGGCCTCCTGGGATCGCCCACCATCGTCGCCCGCTCCTTCACGCCGCCAGAGAAGAAGCGGGAGACCGTGCTCATCGATGGGAGCGATCCCCAAAAGGCGGCGCGGGAGCTGGCCGACCGGCTGCTGGCGCACCCGGCCTTCCGCAAGGCCGTGCTGGAACGCCGGCGGGCCGTGACCGGATGAACCGTCGACGGATGACCGGGGAGAGGCGGAGAGGAGGAGCGCCGTGAGCGAGCACAGCGTGACGGCACGGGCCACGCAAGGCGGAGGGGAGCCTGCGGACCTGGACGCCTATCGCGGTGTGGGCATTTTCCTCGAGCAGCATAACGGCCGTGCCGCGCCCGTGGCCTGGGAGCTGGCGGGCATCGGGCGCAAGCTGGCTGACAAGCTGGGCGTCGAGCTGATCGGGTTCGTCGCCGGTCATGGCGTCGAGGCGATCGCCCGGGAGGCGGTGGAACGGGGCTGCGACCGGGTGTACGTGCTGGATCACCCCGCCCTGGCCGTCTATCGCAACGAGGCTTTCGCCCGGGCCCTGGTGCCCGTGATCCGGGAGGTCAAGCCCGAGATCTTCCTCCTGGGCGCGACCACCACGGGCCGTGACCTGGCGGGAACCCTGGCCACCACCCTGGCGACGGGGCTCACCGCCGACTGCACGCAGCTGGACGTGGACCCCGAGACCCGGTTGCTGGATGCCATCCGGCCGGCCTTCCTGGAGAAGCAGCTGGCGGTCATCCTCTGCAAGAAGCACCGGCCCCAGATGGCGACGGTTCGGCCCAAGATGATGGAGCCCGCCGAACCCCAGCCGGGGCGTCAGGGCCAGATCATCCGCGTCGACGTGGACCTGGATGAGTCGCAGCTGCGCACCGAGGTGCTGGGTGTCATCGACGAGCCCGACCCCCAGGCCCAGCTGGAACGGGCCGACGTGGTGGTGGCCGGTGGGCGCGGCTTGCAGGATCCCAAGAACCTGAAGCTGCTCTTCGACTTCGCGGAACGCGTCGGCGGCGTGGTCGGCGCCTCCCGGGCCATCGTCGACGCCGGCTGGATCGGGCGCGAGTATCAGGTGGGCCAGACCGGGCTCACCGTCCGGCCGAAGGTGTACTTCGCCTTCGGGATCTCGGGTGCCATCCAGCATACCGTGGGCATGGAGAACTCCGAGCTGATCATCGCCGTCAACAAGGACCCCGAGGCGCCCATCTTCAAAGTCGCCGACCTCGGCGTGGTGGGCGACCTGTTCCAGATTCTCCCGGCGCTGCAGGCCGAGTTGGAGCGGCGGCTGGACGAGGAAGCAGGCCGGGATGGCGGTACCGGGGACGACGGGGCGCGTGGTGAAGCGGCGGCCGCCGAGGACGTGCCCGCCCGGGCCAAGGGCGCCTGACGGAGGGATGGACATGGCAGAGCGGTTCGACGTCGTGGTCGTGGGCGCCGGCCCCGCGGGCCTCTCGGCCGGCCTGGTGCTCGCCCGGGGGGGCGCCAATGTGTTGATCCTGGAACGCGGTGAATACCCTGGTTCGAAGAACGTCATGGGGGGCGTTCTGTATAACCACCAGCTCGACGAGCTGCTCCCCGGAGCCTGGCGGGAGGCGCCCATCGAGCGCACCGTCATCGAACAGAACTACTGGCTCATGACCCGCAACTCGGCCGTCGCCTTCGGCTACCGTAACGAGGATTGGGCGGGGGACCCACCCAATTGCTTCACGGTTCTGCGGGCCAAGTTCGACCAGTGGTTCGCCAAGAAGGTGGAGGAGGCGGGTGCCACGCTGATCACCCGCACGACCGTCGTCGACCTGCTGCAGGACGACAGCGGTCGCGTCATCGGCGTGCGGGCGGGGCGCCCCGAGGGTGAGGTCTACGCCGACATCGTCATCCTGGCCGAGGGTGTCAACAACCTGCTGACCCAGAAGGCCGGTCTACACAACGACTGGAAGATGAACGAGGCCGCCCTGGCCGTCAAAGAAGTGATCGAGCTGCCCCGGGAGAAGATCGAGGACCGGTTTGGTCTCGAACCCGGCCAGGGAGCCACCATCGAGATGCTGGGCGACCCGTCCGCCGGCATGCTGGGGATGGGCTTCCTCTACACCAACAAGGAATCCCTGTCCCTGGGCGTCGGGGTCCTCGTCAAGCATCTGGTCTACAGCGGCATGAATCCCAACGACCTGCTGGAGCGGCTCAAGCAGCATCCGAGGGTGCGTCCCCTGATCGAGGGCGGCCGGGTCATCGAATATTCCGCCAAGCTCATTCCCGAAGGCGGGTACAAGGCCATCGCGCGGCTGTTCAAGGATGGCGTGATGGTGGTCGGGGATGCGGCCGGTCTGACCAACGCCATCCACCGCGAGGGCTCCAACCTGGCCATGACGTCGGGTCGCATCGCCGGCGAGGTGGCGCTGGAGGCGCTGGCCGAGGGCGATCCCACCAGCCGGGTGCTGCGCAGGTATCAGCAGCGGCTGGAAGAAACCTATGTGTTGAAGGACTTGCGCAAGTACAATCAGGCCAACGAGTTCTTCGACGCCAACCCGCAGTTCCTCCGGGACTACCCGGAGCTGCTCAGCCGCATGATGCGCGAGTTCTTCACGGTGGACGCCACGCCCAAGTGGGATAAGCAGGCCAAGATCCTGCGGATGGTCCGCCGTGAACGGCCGCTGTGGCGCATCGCCTACGACCTGTTCCAGATGTGGAGGGCGATCGGATGAGCGCACAGGCCCTGGCGGCAAAGCCGGTCACCGGCGAGGAGAAGGTGAAGAGGGATTCCAGGCCGGTATCCATCGAGGATAAGCTATACCTGAACCGATTCAACGCCGACAAGCAGTCGCACCTGTTCATCATCGATCCGGAGATCTGCCTGACCAAGTGCCCGGAGCAGTATTGCACGAAGTTCTGCCCGGCCCACGTCTACGAGTGGGACGCGGAGGCCCAGAAGATCCTGGTGGGCTACGAGGGCTGTGTCGAGTGTGGCACGTGCCGCATCGGCTGCCCCTTCCGCAACATCAAGTGGCTGAACCCGCGCGGGGGTTACGGCGTTCAGTACCGTCAGGGTTGATGCGTCGTCCCCGGAGGTGACCGATGGCAATCTCGCGGGCGGAAGTCCTCAGTCAGGCCCGGGCGGCGGGCGAGCGGCTGATCCGCGAGTGGATCCAGCCGCTGGCGGGCGGGCCATCAGCGGCGGGGGATTGGGCGGTCGCCCTGGCCGGGTCGGGCGCCACCGGCTACCGTGACGCCGCCTCCCGCCTGGACCTGCTGGTTGCCGGCCCGACCGCCGGCGTGGATGAGCTGCGTCGCCGCCTGGCGGCCAGAAGCGGACGCCGGGGGCCGGGCACTTGCCACAAGCTGCCGGCGTGGGCGGGTGGCGGCAAGCTCGTCCTCCTGAGCTGGGATGAACTGGAGGCCGAGGCCGGGGCGGTCACCGAGGCCGGCGTCGCGCTGCTGGCGAGCGCCGAGCCGTTGTACGATCCCCAGGGGCGGGTGCGGGGCGTGCTCGACCGTCTCTTCCCGTTGCCTGCCAGCTGGTACCGCCAGCGGATCGCCGAGCGCTACCGGTGCGTACGACGGCGTACCGCGTCCATCGCCTGGAACCTGCGCCGGGCGCAGGCGTTTGCTTTCCTCGCCAGCTTCGTGGAGTGGCTCGATCACGTGCTGCACCTTTGCCTGTACGCGGACGGCCAGCCGCCCGTCGAGCGCAAGTGGTTGCTCCAAGCCGCGATGCGCACGAGCCTTGGGCGTGAGTTGCGGGCGGACCTTTACGATCTCTTCTCCCGGCTCGGCGAGGTGGCGACTCTAGGAGGAAGCTACGACCCGAAGGAGAACCGGCTCTACAACGCCATTGCGGGTGTCCACGGCCGCCTGGCGGTCGCCCTGCGCGACCGGGGCCTACTGGAGGAACGGGAGGATCCGGAGTGAAGCTCTTCGCTTACGGGACGCTGCGCCGCCGCGGCCGCATCGAGGCCCTGGTGGGCCGGAAGCTCGGCGAGCCGGAACCGGCGACCCTGGAAGGTTACCGGCTGTATGACACCGGGCGGGGTTACCCGGTGATCCTGGAGGAAGCCGGGCATCGGGTCCGCGGCGTCGTCTGGACCATCGAGCCGAGCGATCTGGTGCACATCGATCACTACGAGGGCGCCGATGAAGACCCTCCCTACTACTTCCGGCGTGCCGTCCGGGTGCGCACGGAAGGGGGAGAGACCGAGGCCTTCGTGTACGTCGGCAATCCCGAGGCCTTCGACACGCTGACACCCATCGAAGCGTAACCCTCCAGGGACCCATCCCGCCGTCCCATCCCGAGCCCCGCACCGCCATCCGGCAGGCAGAAACCGCGCCGTCGCAGCATAGACTCCCCCGGATCCACCGACCAGTCATCCGGGGGGAGGGGCATGGATCGGGAGCGCCGCCTGACGGGCGATCCCGCCCCGGGCGCCCGGGTCGCGGCGCGGTTCGGCACCTGGCCCGCATGGGCGGATGCCGCCGGCCGCGTGATCGTCCGGGTGGTGATCGGTGCCCTCGTGGCGCTGGTGATGGTACAGACGTGGGCCTCGGCCCGCCAGGTCCCGTTGGCGGACGCCTACGGACCGGTCCTGCGGGGCTGGAGCCTGGATCCGGACATGGCCGCGGCCCTCGCCTTCCCGGAGGGCCAAGGCGAGAGCGCGGGGCCCCCAGGGACGGCGGGGGCCGTCGCCCCGGACGTGCCGGCCGCGGCCACCGGGGCGGGGCGCAAGGAGCCGACCCCTTTCGTGGTCACCCTGCACTGCGAGGGTCCCGGACCCGTCCTCGTGCGCCTTGATGGGGAGCGCGTCGCCCGGTTACGACCGGGGGAGACGCGGCCCGTTGCCGTGCGTCCCGGCCAGCGTCTGGAGCTGTGGCCGGACGCCGCGGCCGGTGGCCGCGTGCGGGTGACCTACGCCTCCCCGGGTCTGGCGGAGCCCCGTGCCGGCCGACACCTGGCAGTCGGCATGAGTCCCGTGACCATCGGGATCCGGGCGCGGGACGGCTCCTGACCTGCCCGGCGGGGACGTGGTATAATTCCGGGCGATTGGGAGCGGTCCGGTCCCCGGTCGAGTGTCTCGCCCGGAGGCGGGGATGCGCGCCCGCCCGCAGGGAAACCCGAGCAAGGCGTCGAAGTGACGGAGGGAAACGGCGTCCTTGAAACGCGTGATCGCCATCGACGGGCCGGCCGGTGCGGGGAAGAGCACCGTGGCCCGCCGTCTTGCTGCCGAGCTGGGATACCTCTACGTGGACACCGGGGCGATGTACCGCGCGATGACCCTGAAGGTGCTCATGTGTGGCGTGAACCCGGCAGACCGGGAGCGCGTCGCAAAGATCGCACAGGAAACCAACATCGCGCTGGTGACGGGGCCCGAGGGGGCCCCGCAGGTTGTTCTCGATGGCATCGACGTCACGGGGCGTCTGCGGGAGCCGGCCATCGACGCCGCGGTGTCCATGGTGGCCGCCGTGCCGGAGGTCCGGGAGCGCCTGCTGGGGTTGCAGCGCCAGTTGGCGCAGCGGGGTGGTGTCGTGCTGGAAGGGCGCGACACCGGTACCCACGTGGCGCCCCATGCGGACCTCAAGGTGTTCCTGACCGCGTCACCCGCGGAACGGGCCCGCAGGAGGTATCGCGACCTGGTGGCGGCTGGTCACCGGACCACGCTGGACGAGGTGGAGCGGGACCTACGGCGGCGAGATGAGCAGGACATGACCCGGGCGGCGGCACCGCTGCGCAGAGCACCGGACGCCATCGAGCTCGACACCACCGGTCGCAGCATCGACGCCGTCGTCGAGGAGATCCTGCGGTACTGCAGGGAGGACGCGTGAGTGCTGTACAGCCTGGCCAAGGCCCTTTTCTGGCTCCTCTTTACGCTGGTATTCCGGTGGGACGTCCGGGGGCTTGAGCACGTACCCAAGGGCGGGCCGTTGCTGGTGGTAGCCAACCATTTCAGCTGGCTCGATCCCCCTCTGGTCGGAACGGTTTTGCCTAGGAAAGTCCATTTTATGGCCAAGCACGAACTGTTCCGGTACCCCCTCTTCGGGTGGCTGCTGAGGCGTGTGGGTGCCTTCCCCGTGCGGCGGGGCCACCCCGATCGCCAGGCCCTGCGCCACTCCCTGGAGCTTCTCCGGCGGGGTGAGGTGGTGGGGCTCTTTCCGGAAGGTACCCGCAGCCGCGGCGCCCTAGGCCCGTTCGAGCCGGGAGCGGGACTGCTGGCATTGAGGTCCGGCGCCCCGGTTCTGCCCGTTGCCATCGAGGGACCGTATCGCATCGGTAGGCGGATCCGGGTGCGCGTCGGGCCGCCGCTGTACTGGGACCGGGCGGGAACGGACGGGTCCGTGGAGGCGGTAACGGACAGGATGCGCGAGGCCATCGCGGCGCTGCTCGCGCCGGACACGGCGGGACGGGCCGCGAGCGGTCGTATCTATGCAGGATAAGCAGCTCGAAGGGGGTCGTGTCGAGCATGGAGGACATCCGCGATCCGCAGGCGGGCGCCGCGACACCCGAAGAGGCCGCGCGCCACGCCGCCCAGGAGGTGACCGCCGGGACGGCCGCGGAGGCAGGCACGCCGCAGCCGGCCGAGGTTCCCAACGGGACGGAGCCGCAGGCTGGCGGCCAGCTAGAGGCGGAGGGCGCTCGAGGCTCCGTGTCCGGCCAGCCGGGGGAGCATGCCGGTGCCGAAACCGGCCAGGCCCCGGAGGCAGGTGCCGAGGTGGGCGACGCGGAAGGCGGTGCCGCCCAGCAGGCGCAGGGGGCGGCGCAGGCACCCGATGGTCAGCCGGATTCCCCG
Source organism: Bacillota bacterium (assembly GCA_003242195.1). GTDB lineage: Bacteria > Bacillota > Sulfobacillia > Thermaerobacterales > Thermaerobacteraceae > ZC4RG37. The sequence goes on from QGUQ01000015.1 coordinate 8,230, forward strand.
GAAGGGCCGGCAGCTGGCGACGCGGCTGCCGACGGTGACGGGGACGGAGCTACCGGCACCGCACCCGTGGAGCAGGACGGCGACGGCAGCGAGGCCAAGCAGGCCATCGCTGAGCAGCTGGCGCCCACTCGCCTCAGCCGGGGGCAGCTGGTCACCGGGACGGTAGTGCAGGTGGCCGACGACCACGTGCTGGTGGATGTCGGCTACAAGACGGACGGCACGATCCCCAGGACGGAGCTGCGGCTGCTGGGTGGCAAGCGTCCCGACGAGGTGTATCAGGTCGGCCAGGAGATCCCCGTGGTGGTGATCGGCGTCACCGACAAGGGTGAGGGCGGCTTGTTGCTGTCCCACCGCCGTGCCGTGGAGCGGGAGGCCTGGGACCGGCTGCGCAAGGCCTACGAGGCCGGTGAGCCCGTCGAAGTGCCGGTGGTGGAGCAGGTGAAGGGCGGCCTCGTGTGCGATGCGGGCGTGCGTGCCTTCATGCCGGCGTCCCACGTGGAGCGGGGCTACGTGGCCGACCTCAGCGGGTACGTCGGTACCACGGTGCGGGCCAAGATCATCGAGCTGGACCGGAGCAAGCATCGGGTCATCCTCTCGCGCAAGGAGCTGCTCGAAGAAGAGGCGCGGCGACGGGCCGAGGAAACCCTGGCCAGCCTGGAGGAAGGGCAGGTCCGTACCGGCGTCGTCAAGGGCCTGACGGACTTCGGCGCCTTCATCGACCTCGGGGGAGTGGACGGCTTGCTTCACGTCTCCGAGATGCATTGGGGCCGCGTGGAGCACCCCCGGGACGTCCTCAACGAGGGCGAGACCGTCCAGGTCAAGGTGCTGCGGGTGGACCGGGAGCGGGGCCGCATCTCCCTGAGCCTCAAGGAACTGATGCCCGATCCCTGGGACGACGTGGAGCGGAAGTATCCGCCGGGCACCACGGTGCGCGGTCAGGTGGTCCGCATCGTGCCCTTCGGCGCCTTCGTGCGGCTCGAACCCGGCGTGGAAGGGCTGGTGCACATCTCCCAGCTGGCCGACCGGCGGGTGGAGTCGCCGGAGGAGGTCGTCCAGGAAGGCCAGGAAGTGGAGGTACGCGTCCTGCGGGTCCAGCCCGAGGAGCGCCGCATCAGCCTGAGCATGCGGCCGCCGGCGGAACCGCGCAGACAGGCTCCGCGCCCGGAGCGGCCGCGCCGGGAACGGGAGCGGGAGCGGGAGCGGAGCCAGGCGCGGCCGGCGCCGGCACCCGCGCAGGATACCGGTGGCGGCATCACCATCGGCGAGATGTTCGGAGACCTGCTGGAGGAGACGAAGGATCGGCTTGCCGAGTCGGCGGGCGAGGCGTCCTCCGGCGACCAGGAGGGCTGAGCAAGGGAGAAGCGGACAGGCCTGCAGGCGGCGCGGGAACCCGCGCCGCCTGTGTTCGTCCCGTACGGTTGCTCCGGCACTGGCGGTAAAGGCATCCGCCCGGCCGCGCGTAGCCTCCCGGACACGAGGGCACCTTACCTCCGGGGGTGACGGCGGGTGACCGGGGAATTCTTCCTGCTGTTGGGTCTGGTCGGGCTGGTCGTGGCCGCCCGCCGGGCTGGGGGCGCCCTGGGAATGTCCCCGCTGCGCCTTGTCCTCTGGGGCGGCTTGCTGCTGGCCGGGGGCGCCGTGACCCTCGACGTGCCCGGGGGACCCCTGCAGCTGTCGGTGAACGCCGGCGGTACCCTGGTGCCGCTGGCCGGCGCCATCGCCTGGAGTGCCACCGTGCCGGCGGAGGAACGTCGACGCGGCCTCTGGGCCATGGTGGCGGTGGCCGCTGTCGGTTTCGCCTTGCTGCGGGTCTTTCGAGCCGAGCCGCCGCCCCCTTGGATCCCACCGCCGGTGCTGACGGGCGTCACCGCGGGCGTCATCGCCGCGCTCCTGCCCCACGAGCTCCGCACGGTGATCGTGGCGGCAGCCGCCGGACTGCTGGTCGCCCAGTGCGGGGTGGCCCTGGACCTGGCCCTCGCCACGGAACCCGTTTCCCTCGCGGTGGGCGGCGCGGAGGGGTACGACGCCCTGGTTGTCGGCGTGACCACCGGAGGCGCCCTGGCCCTGCTGGGCAAGGCGGGGGACGGGCGGCCGTGAAGCCCTCGTTCCCGCCCCTGCTATGGCACGCCGTGGCCCTGGGGATGGTGGCGGGCGTGCTGGCACGCATGTTGCTGCTGTCCTCCGATTACCGCCGCTATCCCTCCCTCCCCCATGGTTACCTGACCCACCTGTCCCTCGGCGTCATCGCGGCGGCAGTGGGCGCCGCGGCGATACCGGCCTTCGTGCGTGGCGAGTGGACGGCGGTGACCTTCCTGGTGGTCGTAGCCACGCAATTTCGTGAGATCCGCGACATGGAACGCCAGACGCTGCGTGCCATCGACGAGACGGCCCTGGTGCCCCGGGGGCCGGCCTACATCGAAGGCATCGCCCGGGTCTTCGAAGCGCGGAGTTACCTGACCATGTTCGTCGCCCTCGTCACCAGCGGGAGCACCGTGCTGACGGGGTCGGCGCTGGCCGGTGGGCTTCTCGGCGGGCTAGCATTGCTCCAGGCAGTGAAGCTGAAAACGGGGCGTACCCTCGGGGAGATCGCCGTGGTGAGGGAGGCGCCCCTGCGCTTCCAGGGCCCGCACCTCTATGTGGAGGACGTCTACATCATGAACGTCGGCCTGGCCCGCGAGCGGGACCTTTTGCGGCAACACGCCCGCGGCTTCCTCATCGAGCCCCGGGACGCCCGGGCCCGGGACGCCCTGGCCGAGCCGGGGCAGCGCCACGCCATCCTGTTCGAGCTCGTCAACGCCCTGGGCATGCGCAAGGACACCGCCGAGGCCGTCTGGACGCCGATGCTGCGGAAGAACGCCGACACCGGACGGCTGGCACTGGTGGCCGCCGTCGTCGACGACGATCCCGGCACGATGGTGCGCGTGCTGAAGCGGGTACCCGTCTTGGAGTCGGCGCGGCGGGGCGTGGCCTCGCCGGCGGGGCCGGAGCGGGGCGCTGGCAAGGACGGAGCGGGGGCGCCATGGCCGAAATAGTGCAGCGAAAATCGATCCTGGCCATCGTGACGACGGACAGGGAACGGGTCGCGGCAGGCACCGGTGCGGCCGTGTTCTACGCCCGCGACGAGAACGAAGCCCAGCAGACGGCCTTCCTCCTCTCCCGGATCCTGGACGCCATGGTTCACGACCTGGAGAACGGGGTCCTGATCCTGGTCCGCCATTGAGTCGCCGCTCCCGACCTCCCCGTTCGATGGCGAGGCGCCACCGCGACCGGCGGTCCACGGGATGAGCGGGCTGCGTTGACGGCCCCCGTGCCCCCTGGCATGATGGGGAACGGAGCGGGAGGGGGCGCGACCGATGAAGCCCATCGTAGCCATCGTGGGCCGGCCCAACGTGGGGAAATCGACCCTTTTCAATCGCGTGGTGGAGCGGCGCCTGGCCATCGAGGACGATGTTCCCGGCGTCACCCGCGACCGCCTGTACGCCGACACGGACTGGGCGGGACGCGAGTTCACGCTGGTGGACACCGGCGGGCTCGCGGAAGGGGAAGACCCCCTGACGGTCCAGGTGCGCAAGCAGGTAGAGATCGCCATTCGCGAGGCCGACGTGCTGGTGATGGTGGTGGACGGGCAGGCCGGCCTGACGCCGGCGGATGAAGAGGTGGCCCGCCTGCTGCGACGGGCCGGCAAGCCCACGGTGGTGGCGGTCAACAAGGTGGACGACCAACGGCTGGACGGGGTGGAGTACGACTTCTACCGGCTCGGGCTGGGCGAGCCCGTTCCCGTGGCAGCCAGCTATGGCCGCAACGTGGGCGATCTGCTGGATGCCGTCGTCCGTTTGCTGCCGGAAACACCTACCGGTCCGGAGGTGCAGGAGGACGAGATCGCCGTCGCCATCATCGGCCGGCCCAACGTGGGCAAGTCGTCCCTGGTGAACCGGCTGGTCGGGGAGGAACGGGTCGTCGTCAGCGACATTCCCGGGACCACGCGGGACGCGGTGGACACGCTCTGGCGGCACGGGGACGTGGTCTTCCGCCTCATCGATACCGCCGGCCTGCGCCGGAAGAGCCGCGTCAAGGACGACGTGGAGTTCTATAGCGGCCTGCGCACCCAGCGCGCCCTGGCCCGGGCCGATGTGGCCTGCCTGGTGCTGGACGCCCGCGAGCCTGCGACGGAGCAGGACAAGCGCATCGCCGGCCTCGCCCTGGAGGGCGGCAAGGCCTGCGTGCTGGCGGTGAACAAGTGGGACCTGGTCCGCAAGGGTCCCAACACGGCCGACGAGTACCGGGAGGCGCTCTACCGCGAGTACGACTTCCTGCGTTTCGCTCCCATCGTCTTCATCTCCGCCCTGACGGGACAGCGGCTGGAGCGGCTGGCGGAGGCCATCCACCAGGCGGCCCGCAACCATCGCCGCCGGGTCAGCCCGGCGGCCCTGCAAAAGGTCCTGCAGGACGCCATGGTCGTCCACGAACCGCCGGGTCGCAAGGGTCGGCGTCTGGAGATCAAGGCCGTCACCCAGGTCGGCGAGCGCCCGCCGGCCATCCTCTTCACCGTGAACGATCCCGAACTGGTTCACTTCTCCTACCAGCGTTTCCTGGAGAATACCCTCCGCCAGGCCTTCGACTTCACCGGCACGCCCCTGCGCCTGATCTTCCGGGCGCCGGGCAAGAAGGCACGCCAGTGAACGGCGGGCAACAGGAGATCGGCGGCGGGGGACGAACCGGTAAGAAACCAGCGCCCTCCCGAGTCCGAGGCGTCCCCTGGGGACCGCGGCGGGCGGGCCGGTGTCTTGAAGGTGGATGATACATTGCAATGGGCTGTTCCGCTCCTCGTCGTCTTCCTGGGC
>QGUQ01000304.1 GCA_003242195.1 Bacillota bacterium
ACGCGCCCGCAGCGATAAACTGGGACGGGTGACGGCCGGGGCCGGGCGGACCCGCCCGGCCCCGGTAAGCTGTGAAAGGGGCTGGGCCATGGCCACGGTCGTGATCGTCGGTGCCCAGTGGGGCGACGAGGGCAAGGGCAAGATCACAGACTACCTGGCCGAGCGGGCCGACGTGGTGGTCCGCTACCAGGGCGGAGCCAACGCCGGTCACACGGTGGTGGTGGACGGGACCGAGTACCGCCTGCACCTGATCCCCTCGGGCATCCTGCACGGCAAGCGGTGTGTCATCGGCAACGGCGTCGTCCTCGATCCCGCCGTCTTCATCCGCGAGATCGACTACCTTCAGGAGCGCGGCTTCGCCGTGGATCGGCTGGCGGTCAGCGGCGCCGCCCACGTGATCATGCCCTATCACAAGCGCCTCGACGAGCTGGAGGAGGCCGGCCGCGGCGAGGACCGCATCGGCACCACCCGCCAGGGCATCGGGCCCGCCTACCGGGACAAGGCGGCGCGCACCGGGATCCGGGTGGAGGATCTCCTGGACGAGGCCCACTTCCGCCGGTTGCTGGCGCGCAATCTCGACCACGTCAACCGGCTGCTGGAGCGGGTCTACGGCGTCGAGGGCTACGACTACGACCGGCTCCTGGAGGAGTACCTGGGCTATGCGGAACGGCTGCGCCCCTTCGTCACCGACACGTCGCGGCTGATCAACGAGGCCATCGACGCCGGCAAGAACGTCCTGTTCGAAGGGGCCCAGGGGACGATGCTGGACCTGGATCACGGCACGTATCCCTACGTGACGTCGTCCTACCCGACGGCGGCCGGGGCGTGCATCGGCGCGGGGGTCGGGCCCACGCGCATCGACCAGGTGATCGGCGTCGCCAAGGCCTACACCTCCCGGGTCGGTGACGGTCCCTTCCCCACGGAGCTGACCGACGAGATCGGGCAGTGGATCCGCGAGCGCGGTCACGAGTACGGGACCACCACCGGGCGGCCCCGCCGCTGCGGCTGGCTGGACGCCGTCGTGCTCCGCTACGCCGCGCGCGTAAGCGGCATGACGGGGCTGGCCATCACCCGCCTGGACACCTTGGGCGGGCTGGACCGGGTCCGCATCTGCGTCGCCTACGAGCTGGACGGCCGGCGCGTGGAGGACCTGCCGGCGGGCGCCTTGCACCTGGCACGCTGCAAGCCCATCTACGAGGAGCTGCCCGGATGGGAAGAAGACCTCTCGCAGCTCGACCGCATCGAGGACCTGCCGCCGGCTGCGCGCCGCTACCTCCAGCGCATCGAGGAACTGGTGGGGGTCCCCGTCGCGGTGGTCTCCATCGGGCGAGAGCGGGCACAGACCATCGGCTTGCGGGACGTCTTCCGCGCGCGTACCCCGGAACCGGCGTGATGGGACGCCGTCGTGGCCCCGGGGCCGTCCGGGCGGTGCCAGCGCGAGCAATTGACACCCCGCCAGGCCGTCTGTTACAATGACCCGTGCCGCGCGCAGGTGCGGCGCAACTGCGGAGGCGTGGTGTAGTGGTTAACACACCGGCCTGTCACGCCGGAGATCGCGGGTTCGATCCCCGTCGCCTCCGCCGGGTCCGTGCAACACAAGTGCACGGGCCTTTTTCTTTTGCTGGCACATGATGTCATGATGTCTTGGGCGGCCTGGTGAAGGCGGTGCCCAAGACCGCCGCAAGCGCCGGTACGGCAGGAAGCAACCCGTAACGCGCCGAAGGGCATAGCCCGACCGGCCGGCGCGGCTTCTTCGCTGCCCTCCGGTGCCATGGGGGCCGGCTCGGCCGAGGATGCCAGGCTGAGGAGGAAGGTCCGTGCCCCGCAGCTGGTGTCCCACCCGCAGGTGGGCGAGCGCCTTGATCCTGGTGGCGGGACTCGTCCTCACCGTTGCCCCGCCGGCCCGCGCGGAGCAGGGGCTGCCGGTCATGGCCACGGCAGCACCCGTGGGCGGGCTGCTGGCCCCGGCCGGGGCCCCGATCGCCGTGGAGCGGCTGGTCCTCGCCGTAGGGGTGGATACCGGGCCTCCGCCCATCCCCCTGTTGCCGCGCCGCGTGAGCGCCACGGTGGAAGCGCGGTACCTGCTGCGCTGGACACGACCCGGCCCGGAGCCCGTGCCCGTGCCGCTACGCTTCCTGGGGAACGAGCGGGTCAGCGCGCACCTGGACGGGCGGCCCGCCAACGTGTATCCCGCCACGTACGATCCGCCGCCTGGCGGGCAGGACGGTCCGCCGGACGAACCCATCTGGATCGATCCGTTGACCGGGGAGCGCTACCGCCCGCCGTCGCCCGCGGTCATCGCCGCACCCTTCGCCTGGGGCGTGGACGTGTCCCTGCGTCCCGGCGCCGCCCACGAGTTGCGGCTGCGGAGCGAGCGGGTCGCCATGGGTTGGGACGCCGGCCGCTACCTCAATCCCGTGTACCACCTGGCGATCCCGCTGCGGCCGGGAAGCTGGCAGGCCTTCGGCCCGGTGGAACTGCACCTGCGCCTTCCCGCCGGCTTCGTGGGGGGTGTGGCCGGTGACGAAGCCGGCAGCGCCCGGCTCCGGGCCGACGCCTATCAGAGCTGGGCCGCCCCTCCCGCGGAGGTCCGGCTGGCCGCCATGCCTACGGAAGGCATGTGGTTCGGGCTCGTCACCCGGCGGCGGCACGTACTCTGGTTCCTGGCGGTTACCTGGAGCCTGTTCGTCGTCCTCCGCGCTCTGGCATGGCGCCTCGCCCGCCGCAGGGATGCTTGGGGCTGGGCGGGCCTGCCCGCACTGGTGGCCCTGCCCGCCGCGACGGGCTGGATGTCCTGGGAGAGCCTGCGGGTGCCGATGTGGGGATACCCCTTCTCCCTCTTGCAGTACGCGGCGATGGCCGGGCTCGGTGTCTACCTGGTCGGGCGGCTGGTGGCAGACGTCGCCGCGTTCCTGTGGCTGCGCTGGCGTTACCGGCGGGAGGACCGCCCACGGTCCGCGACCCTGGGCGGGGTGGCCGGCGCCGGAAAGCCGCCAGGGGCGGCCTCCGCGGCGGCCCGCCACTAGGCCGCGGACGCCGGAGGGCGCAGGCTTGACGGCCCGCCGGCGCCTGCATAGAATTAGGGTTGCGCCGCATCTGCGAGCTGGCGCCTTGCCGTTCCATGCAGGGTACGG
>QGUQ01000305.1 GCA_003242195.1 Bacillota bacterium
ATCCTAAGAGACCCACAAGAACTCCGAGGGATGCACCACCACCACTGGCACAGGCGCCGAAGTAATAATCCGCCTGCCCCGATTTCAGGGCCTGAGCCGCCTGATAGTCGTTCGTGACAGCGACCTCGATGTCCGGATCATTCAACCGCTCAAGGGCCCTAGCTATCTCGGCCTTCCCGAATCCGCCAACGAGAATGCGCAAGGATCACACCCCCTCACAGGCATCCAGCATCGGATCGCTATCCTGCACTGCCGGACATGTCCGACTTCAAGACAACTGCTATGTGTAGTGCGAGGAACAAGCCTTCCGCTTTGCCCAATTCGATGCCGAGCCCCTTCTTGGCGCTCTCCACCACCTCTCTCGCCAGCTTCAGGGCTTCTCGTTCAGAAGCCAACTCAGCCTCTAGGGCTGTTACATCTGTCTCCACCTGCGCGTCCGCACGGGCGCGTTCCATAGCCATAGCCAGGTGGGTTACAAATTGTACAGCTTGATCTCCCGCCAAGACCCGTGATAGTCGTCTTTCCAGACCATCGATAACATCCATGCAGAATCTCGCCACTTCGGGGCGAATCTGACCCAACTGCAAGAGTTGGTCGACTCTTCCTCGAGCGGTCTCCGCATTCTGCAGATCCTCCGAGACATCAGACACGATCAATCCCACCCTGGCAAGTCGGAAAAAAGGATCTGCCGACAAGGATAATGTGTCGTCAGTAGGACGGCAGCCGCCGCCTCTCAACAACCTCCTGCTGAATCATACGCAGCTGCTCGACATTTACATGACGGCTGAACAACCGTACCAAGTCACTGCGATCGCTTGGCACAAGGATTGCAGCTTCGGTATTGGCTAGAGCCAACTTTCTCGCGTACTCATTGCGGAGTGGGACAATTCGGACATCGGGATATCGGTCAACTGCCTCGTCGGTGTTCCAAATCGCGGCATCAATCACTCGTTGACGTAGCAGTTCAATGAACCCTGTGTAGCGAACACGAACATACTCAACATCCAGCCCTTCACACTCTGCTTCGGTCAACTTCACTTGGTCAATCGAAGCAGGATCGATTCCAATCCGCATACCATTCTGCAACTCGGTCATCTGCGGGTCTGTCGTCAAAATCGCATACTGGGAGGAGTAGGTGTGGGGACCAAGCCATAGAGCTACACGTGTGTCGTCCCTATCTGCGGTGATGGCTTCCGCGGCCAGAGCAGAAGTCACGATAAAGCTGGCATTACCGTCGCGGAGCGCCCGCACTCGTTGCGACGACCCTCTCATGTAGCCGAGGCTCAGCGGCAATCCGATGGCATCGAAACACTCATACAGAGCCGTTGCCAGCCCTTCGTAGCGGCGTGAATATGGCAGCGGCATCAGGCCCATGATGGTGCTGCGTCCACTGAGCTGCCACAGCTTGGCATCATCGGCGTGGACGAGGATGGTACCGAGATGGCCTCGCCGTTTCAGCTGAATGGCACCCATGGACTCCAGACTCTTGAGAGCCTCGTGGATGGTGCCGTACCCCACGTCAAAGCGTCGAGCCAGATCGGCAATCGGCGGCAACCGATCGCCTGGCTCAAGAGTCAGCAGGAGGCGAGCCAGCTCCACCGCGACTGCCCCTTGCTTGCGCATGAATCGAACGACGAGCGGCTTGGGGGGGCTGTTATTCGATGAACCGCTTGTGTTCATCTGCGTTTTCCCCCATGGCTGCGGCCTGGCTTTCTAATTCAATATTCAGTGTTTTGTATATTGGTCTTCGACAGACCTCACAAAACTCCTCCTGGCAACGACAGGATCTGCCGCGCTGCCTCGCCCGCGGTTCCTGGTAGTCGGGTCGCGACTTGGCCTCCGGCTTCCTTCAAATGCCGCATGGCCGCGGGCACCCTTGCCCTCGGCTAGCGGTTATTCAGGCCCCCCTCCGCGGGGAACTTTGGCCCCTGAACACCGATCCATGCCGGGCACACAACAAGAGCGGGGCCACCAGAGTGGCCCCGCCCATGCTGAGAGCCAAGGAGAGTTTGGTTCCTCGAGGGAAGGGGAGTGCCTTGTCCTCGCGCCTTACAGCTTCTCGGAAACCACCTTGGGCTGCAGGAACCACAGCAGGTAGTCCGGGCCGCCCGCCTTGGCGTCCGTGCCCGACATGTTCCAGCCGCCGAAGGGGTGCACGCCCACCAGCGCGCCCGTGCACTTGCGGTTGAAGTAGAGGTTGCCCACGTGGAACTCGTGGCGGGCCCGCTCCAGCTTCAGGCGATCCCGCGCGTAGACCGAGCCGGTCAGGCCGTAGACCGTGTCGTTGGCGATGGCCAGGGCGTGGTCGAAGTCCCGGGCGCGGATGAAGGCCACCACCGGCCCGAAGATCTCCTCCTGGGCGATGGTGGCGCGGCCGTCCACGTCGGCGAACACCGTCGGCCGGATGAAGTAGCCCTCGCTGTCGTCGCCCTCGCCGCCGGTGACCAGCCGGCCTTCGCCGCGGCCGATCTCGATGTAGCGCATGATCTTGCGGAAGGCCGCCTGGTCGATCACCGGGCCCACCTGGGTCGCCGGGTCGTCCGCCTGGCCGACCCGCAGCTGGGCCGCCTTCTCCGCCACCCGCCGCAGGACCTCGTCATAGACGCTGTCGACGACGATGGCCCGCGAGCACGCCGAGCACTTCTGGCCCTGGAAGCCGAAGGCGGAGGTCACGATGCCGTTGGCCGCCTCCTCCAGGTCGGCGCTCTCGTCCACGATGATGGCGTCCTTGCCGCCCATCTCCGCCACGACCCGCTTGAGCCAGATCTGGCCCGGCTGCCGCTTGGCCGCCTCCTCGTAGATGCGCAGGCCGACCTCCATGGAGCCCGTGAAGTTGATGAACCGCGTCCGCGGGTGCTGCACCAGGTAGTCGCCCACCTCGGCACCGGGACCCGGCAGGAAGTTGATCACCCCGTCGGGCAGGCCCGCCTCCCGCATGATCTCCATGAACTGGGCGGCGATCACCGGCGTGTTGCTGGCCGGCTTGAGGATGACGGTATTGCCCGCCACCACCGGGCCCACGGTGGTGCCCGTCAGGATCGCCAGGGGGAAGTTCCACGGCGGGATGACCAGCCCCACGCCCAGCGGGATGTAGAACATCTCGTTGACCTCGCCCGCCAGCGGCGTCAGGG
>QGUQ01000306.1 GCA_003242195.1 Bacillota bacterium
CTCGGCGGAGGGCGGCTGGAGGCGTTGGTCCAGCGACGCGTCGTTGATGGGATCGTAGGGCGCCAGGTACGGCGCCAGCACCGCCATCAGGACAAAGGCCAGGACGATGCAGCCACCTACGAGGGCCGACCGGTGTCCGATCAGGCGGCGCACCATCCCGGCCCCGCCCGGCCCGGGCACCCGCGAGATGCCCGGCGTGGCCGTTTCAGGGCCCGAGAATTCCGCCCTCGGCATTGGCGAACCCCCATCGCGCGCCGTCGTCCGTGTCGCCGGCACGTTGCCTGCAGGCACGCACCCGCGACCGTCCGTCGTGCCTGGTGGGAGGGGCTGTCCCCTACCACCCGTCATTGGTACCGGACGCGTGGGTCGATCAGCGCGTATAGCAGGTCGACCAGCAGGTTCGTCAGGACGAACAACGTGGCCACGAAGAACACCGCGCCCTGGACCGCCGGGTAGTCCCGGTTGGCGATGGAGTCGACAATGTACCGCCCCACGCCGTTGATGGAGAAGATGGTCTCGGTCAGCACGGCGCCGCCCAGGAGCATGCCCACCTGCAGCCCGATCACCGTCAGGACGGGCAGCAGGGCGTTGGGCAACCCGTGGCGGCAGGTGACCAGCCAGGCGGCGAGCCCCTTGGCCCGGGCGGTCCGAATGTAGTCCTGGCCCAACACCTCCAGCAAGGAGGAGCGGGTGATCCGGGCGATCAGGGCGATGGGGATGGTGGCCAGGGCCGTGGCGGGCATGATCAGGTGGCGCACGGCGTCCACGAAGGCCGGCCAGTGACCGATGAGCAGCGTGTCCACCAGGTACATGCCCGTCATGAAGGGCACCTGGGACTGGTACTCCACCGACAGCCGGCCCGACGGCGGCAGCCAGCCCAGGTCCACGGCGAAGAAGTACATCAAGACCAGGCCCAGCCAGAAGATGGGAACGGACACACCCAGCAACGAGCCCGCCATGACGCCGTAGTCCAGGAAGGTCCCCCGCCGAACGGCGGCGATGATTCCCGCCAGGATACCCACGGGAACCGCGATGCCCATGGCCGCCAGCGTCAGCTCGATGGTGGCCGGCAGGCGCACGGCGATGTCGTGGGCCACCGGCAGGCCGCTGCGCAGTGACCGACCCAGGTCACCGCTGAAGATGCGGGCGGCGAAGCGGCCGTACTGCACCCAGAAGGGATCGTTGAGCCCCATTCGCTCGCGCATCTCGGCCAGGAGTTCCGGACTCGCCCGCTCACCAAGGACCGCTTGAGCGGGATCCCCGGGGATGAGGTACAGAAGCGAGAACACGGCCACCGAGATGCCGAACAGGGTCGGAATCAGCAGGACCAGGCGCTTGATCAGGTAGGACAGCAAGCTCTCGCCTCCTGGGCCAACGCAGGCCGCGGCGGGCGAACCCGCCCCGGCCTGCGTGGCAGTGGCGCCGCTGCTTCGGACACCCGCTACTTGGTCACGGTGACCTTGTGCAACTTCTCGCTGCCCAGCGGGCTGGGAACCAGGCCCTCCACGCCCTTCCGGGCGATGATGGGCGCACGGGCGTGGGCGATGGGGACCATCGGCACGTCACGCTTGATGATCTCCTGGGCTTGCTGGTAGAGGCGCTCACGCTCGTCCGGCTGCAGGTTCCGCTGGGCCTGGACCAGGAGACGGTGCACCTCGTCGCTGCGGTAGAAAGCGATGTTACCGGCGCCCGGCGTCTTCGCGTTGTCCTTGTCCAGGAGGACGTACAGGAAGTTGTCCGGGTCGCCGTTGTCGCCGACCCACCCCAAGAGTGCCATGGGATGCTCGCCGTTACCCGTCTTTTCCAGGTAGATGTCCCACTCGTGGGTGACGATCTCCGCCCGGATACCCACCTTCGCCAGATGCTGCTGGATGGCCTCAGCGATCTTCTGCGGCTCGGGCATGTAGGGCCGCGGCACGGGCATCGCCCATAGCTCGGTCTCGAAGCCGTTGGGGTAACCCGCCTGGGCCAGCAGCTCCTTTGCCTTGTCCGGGTTGTACTCGTGATCCTGGACGGCCTCGTTGTAGCCCATCATCGTCGGCGGCATCGGGTTCTTCGCCACCTGGCCCAGCTCGCCCCAGAAGGCCTCGACGATGGCCTGCTTGTTGATGGCGTGGGCGATGGCCTGCCGGACCCGCACGTCATGGAAGGGCTCCTTGTCGTTGTTCAGCGCCAGGTAACCGACGTTGTTGGGTTCGCGATACAGGATCTCGAACCGGCTCGGGTCCACGGTGCCCAGCTCAGATGGGTTGGGATCCTCCATGACGTCGATGGTGCCCGCCTTCAACTCGGCCAGGCGCGCCGAGTTGTCCTTGATGGCCCTGTAGACGATCCGCTTCGTCTTGGGCGGACCGCCCCACCACTCGTCAAAGGCCTCCAGGGTGATCTGCTGGTCGGGAATCCACTCCACGAACTTGTACGGGCCCGTGCCCACGGGGTGGCGGCCGAAGTCGGCCCCGTACTTCTTGATGGCCTCCGGGCTGGCGATGGCGAAGCACGGCATCGCCAGGTTCTGGAGGAACGGAGCCAGCGGCTCGCGCAAAGTAAAGCGCACGGTATACTCGTCCACCGCTTCGACCGTCTCGATCACGGATTTGTCGTCGAAGCCGCCGAACATGTAGGCGTAGTACTCGAATTTCTGGTCCGGATAACGGTACGGATTGTCGCTGTGCATCCAGCGCTCGAAGTTGAAGACCACGGCCTCGGCATTGAAGGCCGTCCCGTCGTGGAACTTGACACCCTGGCGGAGCTCGAAGGTCCAGACCCGGCCGTCGTCGGAGACCTGCCACTCGGTGGCAAGCCAGGGTTCGACCTCGGTGCTGCCTTCCTTGAATTCCACCAGCGTGTCGAAGATCTGGTGGGTGACCTTCATGGACTCGCCGTCGGTCACGTTGGCCGGGTCCAGGGACACCGAGTCGCCCCCGCGTCCCCACACCAGCGTGTCGCTCGCTGCGCCCCCCGCGCCCCCCTCCCCGCTGCCCGTCTGGGTAGCCGGCGCGCCGCATGCGCTGGCCAGCACCGCCACGGTCGCTGCCAGCACCGCGGCTCCCAGGCGCCGTCGCCAGGAACCCACCGTGACGCCCCCCTCGACAAAGGACCCGGGCACGCCCCCCTTGTCGGGCCACCCGGA
>QGUQ01000307.1 GCA_003242195.1 Bacillota bacterium
GAGCGGGGCGATGCGTAAACCAGTATGGCCTGTACGGATTTCGTATCCCGAAGCTCTTCAACTCCGACATCTACACCGGGAGGGTCTGCCGACGGTCTCGTCCCTCGACATAGCCATCCCCTTAAGCCCGTCAGATTCCCCTCAGCCCCAGTTGCGGCGCCTGACGCCCCCCTGTGGCGGGCAGGCCAGGCGGCAGGCATTAGCGCGGCGAGCGGGAATGTCACTACCGAGAATGGGACGCCGCACGGGATACGGCTTCGGACGGGACGGCGACCCGGTTTCCGCCCGCGCCGCCCGTTAGCCGGTCCCGGCACCAGGCACGTGTGTTAAAAAGGGGCGGCCTACCTATGCGAACCGGCCGAGAGAGTCGGAACAGCGTCACGGGGAGGGGAACAAAGTGTTACCAGCCGGAACGCTGCAGGATCGGGTGGCCATCATCACCGGTGGGGGAACGGGCCTGGGCAAGGCCATGGCCCTGGAGTTCAGCCGGCTGGGAGCACGCGTGGTCCTGGCCAGCCGCAAGCGGGAGAACCTGGAGAAGGCTGCCGCGGAGATCGCCGCTCAGGGCGGCGAGGCGTTGGTGGTCCCCACCGACGTGCGCGACCCGGACCAGGTCGACCACATGGTGCAGGCAACCCTGGACCGGTTCGGGAAGATCGACATCCTCGTCAACAACGCCGCCGGGAATTTCGTCTGCCCGGCCGAGGAACTTTCGGTCAACGGCTGGAACGCCGTGGTCAACATCGTCCTCCACGGCACCTTCTACTGCACCCGCGCCGTGGCCAGGCACTGGATCTCTGAAGGCCGGGGTGGCAACATTCTGAACATCATCGCCACCTATGCCTGGACCGGAGGCCCGGGAACGGTCCATTCGGCCGCAGCCAAGGCCGGCGTCCTGGCCATGACCCGCACCCTGGCCGTGGAGTGGGCCTCCAAGGGCATTCGGGTCAACTGCATCGCTCCCGGGCCGGTCGACGGCACGGGCGCCGCACCCCAGCTCTGGCCTACCGAGGAAGCCCGCCAGGCCGTCCTCCGCTCCATCCCGCTGGGCCGGATGGGCCGGCCGGAGGAGATCGCCCACGCGGCAGCCTACCTCGTCTCCGACTACGCCAGCTTCATCACCGGCGAGGTTCTGACCATCGACGGCGGGCAGTGGCTCGGACGGGGCGTGTTCCAGGTGGTTCCCCGCGGGGATCGGGCCTCAAACCCGAACCGCTAGATGCGGCGAAGGAGATGCAGGCCGGTGCGCGTCGCCCTGTTCGTCACCTGTCTCTGCGACCTGTTCTTCCCCGAGGTCGGCGAGAGCACGGTCCGGCTGCTGCGACGCCTGGGCGTCGAGGTGACCTTTCCCGCCGGCCAGACTTGCTGCGGCCAGCCGGCCTACAATAGCGGCTACACCGCCGAGGCCCGAACCGTCGCCCGGGCCCTGATCGAGGTCTTCGATCGGGAGGCACCGGGGCTCCCGGTGGTCACCCCCTCCGGCTCCTGCGCGGCCATGGTGCGGCACCACTACCCCCGGCTCTTCGCCAGCGATGGGGAGTGGTCCGCCCGCGCTGCCGCCTTTGCCGAGCGGGTGTACGAGCTGTCGGAGTTCATCGTCCACGTGCTGGGCCGGACGAACCTCGGCGCCCGGTACCGGGGCGTGGCCACCTTCCACCGCTCCTGCCACATGGCTCGCGGGCTGGGCCTTGTGGAGGAACCCCTTGCCCTGCTCCGGGCGGTGGAAGGACTGGAAGTGGTGGATCTCCCCCACTCCGGCGAGTGCTGCGGCTTCGGAGGCACCTTCGCGGTCAAGATGCCTGGCCTCTCCACCGCCATGGTCGACGCCAAGGTCCGTGCCATCGACGAGACCGGGGCCGACCTGCTGGTGGGCTGCGACCTGGGTTGCCTGATGAACATCGGCGGCCGGCTGCGCCGGCTAGGCCGCCCGGTTCGGGTCCTGCACCTGGCCCAGCTGCTGGAGGAAGCCACGCGCCCGGCCCAGCGCACGGCCTAGGACTCGGGAAGGGATTCTCGCGGCCCGGAATGCAGCTGGGACCGCCGCCAGCTTCCGAGGAGGTGAGGCTGGGATGACCAGCCGCCATGTCCTGGGCCTGGTGGCCCTCACCCTGTTGCTGGTCACCGCCTGCGGCGGCTCTGGCAGCAGCGGGGATACCGGGCCGCGCGACGAGTCGCCCGCACCCGGCTCGGTGGGCAGGGAGCTGCCGTTTCGCGTCATCGCCTCCGAGAAAACCTGGCCACCTAACTTTTTCGAGATCGCGCAGGATGACGTCGCCGTGCGGATCGCCGCCGACCAGAAGGTCTTCCGGGAACTGTGGGGGACTTTCGGCCTGCAGGCGGAGCCCGGTACGCCGGAGCCCTCATGGGACCAGTCGGTGGCCCTCTTCCTGGCTGTCGGCGAGTCGAGCTCTTGTCCGCTGACGGTCAAAGGCGTCCGCTTCGACGCTGCTTCCAGGCGGCTCATCGTTCGGGTTGGTTTGCAGCGGGAGCTAGGGGAAGGAGAGGCCTGCACGGCGGACTTGGGTCCTAGAACGTTCGTCCTGGAGGTTCCCCGCAGTCTCCTCCACGAGGATTGGCAGGAAGTGCAAGTGGTCGGCGTATCCCGGAACCCGGTCATCCCCATTTCGTGATGGCAAAGCCATCCGGTCGCCAAGGGCCAGGCACCACCGGGGAGGATGGAGCGATGCCACCCGCAGTTTCCAAACCCAACTTCGCAAGTGCACACCGGCGCCCCCACGAACCACCGCCGCGCCCCTTTCACGAGCGGGTGGAGGCCGCCCTGCGGGACGACTTCCTCCGCGTCGCCGTCCCCCGCGCCACCTACCGGCAGCACTACGGGCGGGAGCAGGCCCTGGCCCAGCTGGGCAACCCCCTCAAGTGGCGCGAGCGGGCCCGCAGCATCCGGGCCCACACCATCGCCCACCTGGACCACTACCTGGCCCAGGCGGCGGAGAACGTCGAGGCTCGGGGCGGTCACGTCCACTGGGCGGCCGACGCCGCGGAGGCGGTGGAGGCCATCCTGGGCATCGTGCGTCGGGCCGGCGCCCGGCTGGTGGTCAAGTCCAAATCCATGGTGACCGAGGAGATCCACCTCAACCAGCACCTGGAAGCGGCGGGCATCGAGG
>QGUQ01000308.1 GCA_003242195.1 Bacillota bacterium
CCAAGCCAGGGAAGAAGGGGGGGGAGTCGGCGGATCACCGTGGCCAGGGCGAAGGAATGGCCCCGGGCGCGCAGCTCAGCCGCCCGGGCCAGCACCGTGTCAGGTCGTCCCGCCCTTCCCGCTTCCACCGGAGTCAGGCCCCCCCACCAGCGCCACCCGTCCCGGTCGGGGCGGAACCGGCCTGATCCTCCAGTTTGGCCCGGATCGTGGCGAAGAGTTGCTCGGTGATCTTGCGGGCCTGGTTGTCCAGCAGCCGGCCGCCCACCGTCGCCAGCGGCCCGCTGACGTCCGCATCCGCCTCCCAGCGGAAGCGGGTCGCGCCCTCGCCCGCGGGATCGAGCTCGATGCGTGCGGTCAACTGCAGCCCGCTCCCCATGCCGCTCCCGCGGAGGCGTAGGCCGCCGCGGCGCGGCGCCTCTTCCGGCTGCAGCTCGACCTCCATCTTGAACCGGCCGCGCACGGGGCCGACCCCGATGCGCACCACGGCGTCGAAGTGACGGTCATCCTTGACGGTCAGTTCCTGCAGGTCGGGCAGGCAGTGACCGACCTGGTCGGGATCCTGGATGAACGCCCAGACCTTCTCCTGTGGAGCCTCGATGGTCAGTTCCCCGTCATAGTGCAGGTGCAATGGCGTCTCCTCCCCCTCTGCGATGATGTGGCTCCGAGGCGGGGCATGGGCCCGCCCCGGAGGGCCGCCGGCCGGCCTGCCGGCGGCCCTCCGGGGCACGCGCCTCACTCGATTCCGTGCTCGCGCAGGATCTTCCAGATCTTCCACGGCGTGATGGGCATGTCGATGTGGCGCACGCCCAGGTGGGAGAGGGCGTCGACCACCGCGTTGACGAAGGCGGCCGGAGAGCCGACGTTGGGCGACTCGCCGACGCCCTTGGCACCGATGGGATGGTGGGGCGACGGCGTCACCGTCCGGTCCGTCTCCCACTTGGGGGTCTCCATGGCCGTGGGCAGCAGGTAGGTGGAGAAATCGCTGGACAGGTTGTTGCCGTTCTCGTCGTAGACGATCTCCTGCATGAAGGCGATGCCGAAGCCCTCCGTCAGCCCGCCGTGGACCTGCCCCTCGACCACCAGCGGGTTGATGACCGTGCCACAGTCGTCGACGGCCACGAAGCGCCGCACCTTGACCTGCCCGGTGCCCTTGTCGATGTCGACGACGCAGATGTACGCGCCGTTGGGGAACGTCAGGTTGGGCGGGTTGTAGTAGTAGACGGCTTCGAGCCCGGGCTCCAAGCCCTCGGGCGGGTTGGTGTAGGCGGCAAAGGCCACCTCCTGGAAGGTCACCGACCGCCCCGGCGCGCCGGCCACGTGGAAGCGGCCGTTCTCCCAGACCACGTCCTCCTCGGACGCCTCGAGCAGGTGGGCGGCGATCTTGCGTGCCTTGTCCCGCACGCGGCGTGCGGCCATGGCCGTGGCAGCGCCGGCCGTCGGCGTGCTGCGGCTCGCGTAGGTGCCCAGGCCGTAAGGCGCCGTATCGGTGTCGCCTTCTTCCACCAGGACGTCGTCCACAGGAATGCCCAGTTCGTCCGCGACGATCTGGGCGAAGGTGGTCTCGTGGCCCTGGCCCTGGTGCCGCACCCCGGTCCGCACCAGTACCTTGCCCGTGGGGTGCACGCGGATCTCACAGGAGTCGAACATCTTGATGCCGGCGATATCGAAGGTATGGGCCGGCCCGGCACCGACGATCTCCGTAAAGGTGGATACCCCGATGCCCATCAGCTCGCCGCGCTTGCGCTTCTCTTCCTGCTCCTTGCGCAGGTCCCAGTACCCGATGATGTCCATCGCCTTCTTGAGGGTTTCGGCGTAGTTGCCGCTGTCATAGGTCCACCCCAGCGGCGACGGGTACGGGAACTTCTCCGGCGGGATGAAGTTCTTCAGGCGCAGCTCCACCGGGTCCATCCCCAGCTCGTCGGCCAGGACATCCATGGTCCGCTCGATCAGGTACGAAGCCTCGGTCACCCGGAAGGAGCAGCGGTAGGCAACACCGCCGGGTGCCTTGTTGGTGTAGACCGCGTCCACCTCGACGAAGGCCGTCGGGAAGTCGTAGGATCCGGTCACGATGCTGAAGAGACCGGCCGGGAACTTGGACGGGTTGGCCGCGGCGTCGAAGGCGCCGTGGTCGGCGATGGTCTTGACCCGCAGCGCCTTGACCCTACCGTCACGGTCGGCGGCGATCTCGCACGTCATGTGGAAGTCGCGGGCGAAGTGGGTGCTTTGGAGGTTCTCGGTCCGCGTCTCCACCCACTTGACCGGCCGGCCCAGCTGCACCGAGGCCACCACGGCGCAGACGTATCCGGGGTACACCGGCACCTTGTTCCCAAAGCCACCGCCCACGTCCGGCGAGATCACCCGGATCTTGTGCTCGGGCAGCCCGGAGACCAGCGCCAGCAGCGTACGGTGGGCATGGGGCGCCTGGGAGGTGACGTAGAAGGTCAACCGCTCCGTGGCCTTGTTGTAGTCGGCGATGCAGCCGCACGGTTCCAGCGGCGCGGGGTGCACGCGGGGGTAGTAGACCTCCTGCCGCACCACCACCTCCGCCTCGGCGAAGGCGCGTTCCGTGCGGTCGCGGTCGCCGACCTCCCAGTGCCAGATGTGGTTGGTCTTCTGCTCGCGGTCCTCCCGCAGGATGGGCGCATCGGGCTCCAGGGCCTTGAGCGGGTCGACCACCACCGGCAACGGCTCGTACTCCACCGCTTGCGCCAGGGCGTGGGCGCCGTCGAAGGCCGCCTCGCGGGTCTCGGCGACCACGGCCGCCACCTCCTGGCCCTGGAACAGCACCTTGCCCACTGCCAGGACCATCTGCTTGTCGCCGGCCAGCGTAGGCATCCAGGCCAGACCGGCCTTCTCCAGGTCCTCCCCGGTGATCACGGCCACGACCCCGGGAACGGACAGGGCCGCTTCCTTGGGGATCGCCTTGACCCGCGCGTGGGCATAGGGGCTGCGCACGATCGCCATGTAGAGCATGCGCGGGAGCACGATGTCGTCCAGATAGCGGCCGGCGCCCTGGATGAAGCGCGGGTCCTCCTTCCGCTTTACGGGCTGGCCAAGAACGCGCTCGGCAACCGCCATCGGTCAGTTCCCCCCTCGCGCCTGCGGCTCCGCGGCGACAGCCAC
>QGUQ01000309.1 GCA_003242195.1 Bacillota bacterium
GACCCGATGACCCGAATGATTTCATGAACAAGAAGGAGTTTCGGCTGATACGGTGCCGTTCCTGCCAGATTCCGGTTGACATGGGGCAGGTGCGTGCCCGCAAGCTCCTACTTCGGCCCGCAGAAGCCGCATCCCGTTGAGGATGACCGCGAGGACGCTGGCCTCGTGAACCAGCATCCCCTCGGCCAGGTGGACCCGGCCGGCGAGGGCACCGACCAGGAGCAGGACCGCGGTGGCCACGCCGATGGCCACGTTCTGGCGCACCACGGCCATGATGCGGCGGGAGAGGGCGATGGCCGCAGGGACCTGGCTCAGGCGGTCGGACATCAGCGTGATGTCGGCGACCTCCAGAGCGGCCTCCGTTCCGGTGCCCCCCATGGCGATGGAGACGTCGGCGGCGGCCAGGGCGGGGGCATCGTTGATCCCGTCGCCGATCATGGCCACCACGTGGCCCGCCGCCCGTAACGAGCGGATCGCGGCCACCTTTTCCGGGGGAGTGAGACCCGCCCGCACCTCGTCGATACCGAGCTCCTCCGCCACGCGCCGGGCGGCGGCCGGGTGATCACCCGTGAGCATCACCGTGTGACGGACGCCGGCCCGGCGGAGTGCAGGCACGAGCTGCCGTGCCTCCTCGCGGACCACATCGCTGATGCCGATCACCCCCGCCGCCCGGCCGTCCACAGCCACCAGGGCGACGGATTCGCCCCGCGACTGGCGCCCGGCCACGGCCTCCGCCTGGGCGGGGGTGAGCTGAATGCCGTGGGCGGCCAGCAGCTTCTCGTTACCGACCAGGACAAGCCCGGCCGAGGTGTGGGCCACAGCTCCCAGGCCGGGCTCGAGCCGCCACTCGGTGGCGGGGATCGCAGCCACCCCCTGCTGGCGAGCGTAGTGGAGGATCGCGGTGGCCAGGTGGTGCTCGCTGCGCTGTTCGGCCGCCGCTGCCAGGGCGAGGACGGTGCTGGTATCAAAGCCGTCGAAGGGAATGACGGCGGTGACCCTCGGCTTGCCGTAGGTGAGAGTGCCCGTCTTGTCCAAGGTTACGACATCCACCTGGCCGATCCGTTCCAGCCGTTCCCCGCCCTTGATCAGGATGCCGGCCCTGGCGGCGCGGCCGAGACCGGCGACGACGGCCACCGGCGCCGCCACCACGAGGGCGCCGGGACAGGCGATGACGAGGAAGGTCAGGGCCAGATGGCTGTTGCCGGAGAAGAGGCCGAGCAACGCCGCGGCCGTCATGACGGACGGCGTGTACCACCGGGCGAACCGGTCCAGCAGGCGCTGGATCCTTGGCTTCTGTTCTTGCGCTTCTAGCACCAGGAAGATCAGGCGCTGGAAGGTGGTATCGGCACCCACACGTTCGGCGACCACCTCCAGGTAGCCGCCCAGGCTGACCGAGCCGCTCAGCACCTCGTCACCGGGTCCCACCTCGGCGGGCAAGGGTTCTCCGGTCAGGGCAGCCGTGTCGAGCACGGCACGGCCCGCGGATACCCGCCCGTCGACGGGAACCCGGTCGCCCGGCAGGATCACCACCGTGTCGCCCGCCTGAACGGCTTCGGCCGGCACCTCCACCCACCCGTCCTGGCGCTTGCGACGAGCGGTACGCGGGCGCATGTCCAGGAGGGAGCGCACGGCGCTGCGTGTACGCTCCAGGGCCAGATCCTCCAGGTAACCGCCGAGGACGAAGAGGAAAGTGACCACCGCAGCCTCCCACTCCTCGCCGATGAGGATGGCGCAGGCGGCGGCCACCGTGACCAGCAGGGCGATGGAGAACTGGCGCAGGCGCAGGTTGCCCCAGGCCTGCCGTGCCACGGGGACGGCGGCGACCACGGCCGCGGCGATCAACAGCCAGCGCTTGGCCCCGGGGAGAAGCCAGGCGGCGGTCATGAGGCCGCCGGCCAGGGCCAAGAGGAACAGCTTGCGGTGGCGGTGCGGCACGGCCCTCACCCCTGCGGTCGGTCGATGATGGAGGCCACCGTCAGGTCCAGGGCGCGAGCCACCTGGGCGATCTGCTCCGGGGTCACGGCCGTCTCGTCGTACTCGACGGTGAGCGATCCGGTGGCGAAGGAAATGGTCGCCGATCTCACGCCCTGGATCTTCCGGACGGATGTCTCCAGCCTGGCAGCGCAGCTGGGGCAGGTCAGGTCACGGAACAAGAACGTCTGGCGCTTCATGCGAACCACTCCTTCCGCGGTGGTACCGGAGCCAGCATCTGCAGCCGTGATCGCGTGTCCAGCATCGCACGAAGCGCCAGGGGCAGACATTGACCGGTGTCAAGACCGGCACCGCGGAGGGTCACCAGGTGGGGTGTCCGCCAGGCGTGCCAGCTCCCGAGGCTTGAGGATGACCACCGTGCGGGGATCCGGCTGGGTGATCAGGTTCTGCGCGGCCAGCGCCTTGAGCCGGCGACTGATGCTTTCGGGCGTCGTGCCCAGGCGGTGGGCCAGTTCGGCCCAGGGAAGGGTGAGGCGCACCGTCACCGGCCCCCGCGGTTCGCCGCCGGGCGGGGCGGCGGATGTGGTCTCGGCCATGCGCAGCAGTTCCGCCGCCAGGCGCTGGCCCACATCCAGGAGGGCGAGATCGGCGATCAGCCGCTCGGCGGCGGCCAGACGCTCGGCGAGGGCTTCCACCAGCGCCAGGGCGACTTCCGGGTACCGGCGCAGGATCGTTTGCATGCCGTCGCGCGGTACCAGGCAGAGATCGCTGTCCGCCACGGCGACCAGGTCGTTTTCGTGCCGGGCGGGGCTAAAAAGCGCCAGCTCGCCGACGAAGTCGCCGGGTTCCAGGGTGCGAACCACTTGCTCGCGGCCGCTGGCGCTGGTACGGACCGCCTTTAGCTGGCCGGCGGCGACGATGATCAGATGCTCCACCGGCTCCCCCGCGCGGGCCACCGCCTGCCCGCGCCGCACGGCGCGGTGGCGGAGAGTACGGCCCAGAGCCGCCAGGCCCGCGGGCGGCAGGGTTTGGAAGATGGGCACGCCAGCCGCGCAGGATGGGATCCGGGGTGCGGCAGGCCCGGGCATGGATACAACCCCCTCGCTATCGATCATAGCCCGCATGTCTCTGAACGTGCGGGCATGCATCCTTGCCCGTCCACACATCGGGAGCGGTTGTCCGAGGCCGCAC
>QGUQ01000310.1 GCA_003242195.1 Bacillota bacterium
TCCTCGTCCTGCACGGCCAGGCGACGCCCCTGCCGAGCCAACGGCCCGCGCACGCGCCGGGCCACCTGCGACATCACGACCCGAGCGGTGAACAGGACCAGGACGCCGCCCGGGACCACGCCAACGACGGCACCCACCCTGCGTGCCAGGTCGTCCAGGTAGGCCTCGCCGGGCCGTGCCGGCGGGCGCGGCGCGTCCGTGACGACGGCCAGCAGGGCCTGCCTTCGAAAATCGTACGGCGATGGGATCTCCAGGCGCGCGGCTTCGTTGACGCCCAGGCGTTCCGGCCAGCGGGCGTCCCGGGGCAACGTGGCCGAGGTGAGGACGACGACCGTCTCCTGGAACCAGGGCGCCAGGAGCTCGGAGGCGTCGACCGGCGCTGCCGCCAGCTCCGGCTCCCCGTCAGGGCCGGCTTCGATCCAGCGACACCAGCCCTCCGCCTCCAGGCACCGCTGGATGGCCTCGGTCGCGGCTTGCAGATTCTGGCGAAGGCGGCGCGCGGCCAGGAAGGCGGCCTCCCCGGGCGGGACGGGGGCCAGCGCGAGGCGATCCAGGAGGGCACCCAGGCTCTCTCTGGCGCGCTCCAGGGCTGCGGCCAGCTCCCTGCCGGCAGCCGCCTCCTTCCACTGCACTGGTAGGCGGGCGACGGCCGGTTCGTCCGGGGGGCGATGCTCCTCGAGCCACCGGCGGAGGGCGCCGTCGGCCTCCCTTAACGCCGCGGCGGCTTGTGCCGCCTCGCCGGGGGCGACGGTCGCCAGGTCCCCGGTGCCCGCCGGGGCGGATTCTCCCGTCGCACCGGACGGTGCCCCGAGAAGGCGGGCCAGGTCCGCGGGCCGGATCCGGACACCCAACTGGTGGGCGGCCACGTCTTCCAAGTGGTGGGCTTCGTCCACGATGAGTCCGTGGTATTCCGGTAACACCCGGTGTTCCGACGCCCGGTCCGCCACCACCAGAGCGTGGTTCGTGACCACGAGATCGGCGGCCTGGGCCCGCTCCCGCGCCAGCAAGGCAAAGCACCGGCTGGCTGCCGGGCAGCGCGCCCCCAGGCAAGCGCCGGGCTCCGTGGAGAACCGGGACCAGAGGGCGGCGACCGCCGGGTCGTCCAGTTCGCCCGCGTCGCCGGTCACCGTCTGCTCCAGCCAGGCGGCCACGCGGGCGGCCGCGCGCCTCGTCGCCTCACCCGCCCTGGACGTCGGAGCGGCCAGCACCCGGAAGGTGGCCTCGGCCTGGAGCCGGCAGGCGTAATGAGCAAAGCCCTTGAGCACGGCGCTGCGGAAGGCGAAGGGGAACAACCGGTGGAGGAGGGGCAGGTCCCGCGTGCGCAACTGCTCCTGCAGGGCGATGGTGTGGGTGGCGACGACCACGCGGCACCCGTGATGGTGGGCCCACAGTACGGCGGGCACGAGATAGGCCAGGGTCTTGCCGATGCCGGTTCCCGCTTCCACGGCCAGGTGCCGGCCGCCGGCCAGGGCGGCGGCCACGGCGCGGGCCATCTGCAGCTGTCCCGGGCGCGGCTTGTAGCCAGGCAGGAGCCGGGCCAGCGGGCCATCCGGGGCGAAGATCTCCTCGAGTTCCTGCAGCCAGGCAGTGCCCGTACCGGAGTCTTTCCCGCCGGCGGGGTCGCTGCTGCCGGTCTGGTCCCGCCCACCGGCGCCGCTTCCCCCGGCAAGGGCGTCGGCCCGTTCCTCCGCGGCTGCCGGCTCCCTGGCTGCGGCGGCCACGGCGCCGGCCGTCGGTGGCCCGGGCGGCCCGGCCAGGGCATGACGCTTCAACCACTGGGATAGAGGGTCGCCGGGCGGCCACAGCCCGGCGATCAGGGCCCGCGTGCGGGGGGACAGGCGGAACCAGGCGGCCACAGCGGCCCGGCCTCGCCCTTCCCTGTCGCCGGCGTCGGCGTCCGCCGCGGGACGCAGGCCCAGCAGGTACTCCAGGCCGGCGAGGGCGGCCGGTGCCATGACCTCTCGTTCCATGCCGTCCCGTTCCATGCCCCGTCCCTCCCCCGTCCGCGCTGCCGGTACCGGCGCCGGGACCCGCCACGCCCCGTCAGGAGCGGAGATGGCACGTATCGTTCAGGTAGCGCAGCAGCGCCGGCTGGCCTTCCCGCAGTTCCACGGCCGTCACGCTGGCGTTGTCGATGAGCAATTGGCGGCGCAGGCCCAGGGGCACGCCCAGCAGGAGGCACAGGAGCGCCTTGAGGGTGCCCCCGTGGCTCACCACCGCCAGGCGCCGCACACCGGGGCGGGCTGCGTGCTCCGTCACCGCCGCCAGCGCCCGCTGTCCCGCGTCCCGGAAGGACTCGCCCCCCGTCGGGCGCCCATCGACGGGATCGGCCCGGTAGGCGGCCAGGTCCGCGGGATAGAGGCGGCGGATGTCGTCGAGGCGCAACCCCTCCCAGGCTCCAAAGGCCATCTCCCGCAGCCGCGGGTCCACCTCCAGGGAGGGGGCGGTCCGGCACCCCTGCATGAGGCCGGTTGCGGTCTCGCGGGCCCGCCGCAGGTCGCTGCTGACGACCAGGTCCAGGGGGATGTCGGCGAAACGCCGGGCCAGGGCCCGTACCTGCCCGCGCCCGCGCTCGGAGAGATCGGTGTCCGCATGCCCCTGGAACATCCCCGCTCGGTTCCAGTCGGTCTCGGCGTGCCGGATGAGATAGAGCGTCGTCATGGGATCCCATCCCTTGCCCTTTCGTCGGGCGCGGTGCGCCCCTGCCGGCCTCTCGGCGGAGGGCGGACCGCGGAGCCCCGCTCCCCCGGCAGCCACGGTGCCGCCGTCTCGATCTCACAGGACGGGAGGGCGCGGGTCGCGAATGCAAAGCTGGGGCGAAGGAGGATCGGCGTCCATGTTCATTCTCAGTACCGTACCCCTGTCGGAGGAGCACGTGGAGCGAATCCGCCGCGTGGCCCCCGGTGTAGAGGTAGCCGTCATGCCGCGGCGCCAGGTCGGGGAGGCGGACCTGGACCGCGCCTTCGCGCGGGCGGAGGTGGCCTTCCTCTTCGGCGGCGAGCTGACGTCCGAACGCCTGCGCCGGGCGACGCGCCTGCGGTGGATCCAGGCGGCCTACGCGGGGGTGGACCGCCTCCTGGAGGCCGCGCCGGACCTGCG
>QGUQ01000016.1 GCA_003242195.1 Bacillota bacterium
CGGCACCGGGCGGCGGGCGGGCCAGCGGCGCGGCGGGCCATGCCGTGGAGGGCCCCGGGGAGGCGACCGGGGAGGTCACGGCGCCGCCCCTGGCCACGACGGCCCGGGTCACCGGCCGCCGGTCGCTGGCGCCGGGTATCGTGGCGACGACGCTGGAAGCACCCGAGATCGCAGCGGCCGCCGCGCCGCTGCAATTCGTGCAGGTGCGGCTGCCCGCCGGTGGTGGCGGCTACGGCTCCGTTCCCGGGCGCCCCTTCCTCGGCCGGCCCTTTTCCATCTACGACGCGGATGCCGGGAGCGGGCGCCTCACCATCGTGTACCGCGTCGTGGGCCCCGGAACGGAGATCCTCGCGGGCCTTGAGCCCGGCGCGACGGTGGAGCTGCTGGGGCCGCTGGGGCGGCCCGTGCCGGTGGTCCCCTCCCGGCCCGGGGCGCCGCCTGCGCTGGCTGGCCCGCTGTGGCTGGTGGCCTGGAGCTGGAAGGTGGCGGTCTTCCGGCTCCTGGCCGTCCGGGCGTTGGCGGCGGGGATACCGGTGACGGTGCTGCTGGCTGCCGAGGGCGAGGCGGCCCGGGTACTGGCCGCGGACTGGGCCCCGCTGGTTCCGCCGGCACCCGGTGCCCGGCCCGGCGAGCCGCCGGGTCTTGACCCGGGGGAGGTCGGGGGCCACCTGGCGATCGTGCCGCCGGCCCAGCTGCCCTCCTTCCTGGCCGCCGCCCTGGACCGGGACGACACCGGGGGCAACGGCATGTCCGGCGTCACCGACCCGTCCCTCGACGGCGCCGCCGGCTTCGCAACAACGGGAGCCGGAAGCCAGCGTCCACGCCTGTTCGCGGCAGGCCCGCGCCCCTTCCTGCAGCAAGTCCAGCGCATCGTGCGGAAGCACCCGGTGGATGCCTTCCTGGTGGTGGACGCCTACATGCCCTGCGGCTACGGGGCCTGCCTGGGCTGCGCCGTGCCGGTCCGGGACGGGGCCGGAACCCGCTACGTGCGCGCCTGCCGGGAAGGGCGCTGGTTCGCCGCCGGGGAGGTGATCCTGTGAGAGATCCCGGGCGCCTGGAGGTGCGGTTGGGACCCTTGCGCTTGAAGAATCCGGTGGTGACGGCCGCCGGTCCCTTCGCCTACGGCCGCGAGGCGGCCTCTTTCTACGACCTGGGGGCACTGGGGGCCGTCACGGTCAAGGGGCTCAGCCTGGAGCCGTGGCCGGGCAATCCGCCGCCGCGAGCCGTGGAAACGCCTGCGGGCATGCTGAACGCCATCGGCCTGCAAAACCCCGGCGTCGACCACTTCGTCCAGCACGACCTACCGTGGCTGCGCCGCTTTGACGTTCCCGTCATCGCCAACGTGGTCGGGAAGACCACGGAAGAGTACGTCGAGGTAGCCCGCCGGCTCGATGCGGCGGGTGTCGACGCCCTGGAGCTCAACGTGTCCTGCCCCAACGTCAAGGCCGGCTGCCTCGAGTTCGGCAGCGACCCCGCGGTGGCGGCGGCGCTGGTCCGGGCCGTGCGCCGGGTGACGGGGCGGCCGCTGCTGGTCAAGCTGTCGCCCGACGTGGCCGACCTGCCCCGTCTGGCCGCGGCGGTGCTGGAGGCGGGCGCCGACGCCCTGTCGCTGATCAACACCGTGCGGGGGGCGGCTATCGACGTGGACGGTGAGCGGCCGCTCCTGGCCACGATTACGGGCGGCCTGTCGGGCCCCGCCATCCGGCCGGTGGCGGTGCGTTGTATCTGGGAGGTCTACGAGCGGCTGCAGGCTCCCATCCTGGGCATGGGCGGCGTCAGCAGCGGCCGCGACGCGGCGGAGTTGATGCTGGCCGGTGCCAGCGCGGTGGCGGTGGGTACCGCGACCCTGGTGGATCCCCGGGCGCCGGTGCGCGTCCTGGGTGAATTGGAGGAGATCCTGGCGGCGAAGGGGATTGCCGCCGCGGAACTCACCGGCCGCGCCCACCGGCAGGCCGGTGCCGGGGTCGGGACCGGCTTGCCCGGTGCCACGTGTTCCGCGGCCGGGGGCGACGGGTCACGCGCATAGACGGAGGGCCGGGGGCGCCCCGGCCACCGGTCCGGAGTTCTTGGGACGTGGCGAGCCGGCCGTGACGGGCAGCGGCATGGCGACAACCGACTGCCGGCGGCCGGACGCGGGAGACGGGGATACGGAGGAAACAGCGATGGGGAACGGAATCGCGGGCGCGGAACGGGTGATCGTGGCGCTGGACGTGGCGGACGCGGAGCGGGTGAGTGCGCTGGTGGATGAACTGGCACCGGCGGGCTGTGCCTTCAAGATCGGCCTGGAGATGCTGTATGCCCTGGGCCCGGGTTGGATCGAGCGTCTGGCCGGCCGCGGCGTGCGGGTCTTCGTGGATGCCAAGCTCCATGACATTCCCAACACCGTGTACGGGGCGGCCCGGGCCCTGGGGGCGCGCGGTGCCTGGCTGCTGACCGTGCACCTGGCGGGCGGGGAGGAGATGTGCCGGGCGGCCGCGGAGGGTGCCGCCGAGGGCGCGGCCGCAGCCGGCTTGCCGGCGCCGCGGGTGATCGGCGTACCCGTCCTTACCAGCTTGGCGGGGACGGCCTACGAAGAGGCCACCGGGGCCCGCCTGTCCCTGGAGGACGAAGTCGTGCGCCGGGCCCGGAACGGCCAGGCCTGGGGCCTGGCGGGCGCGGTCTGCTCGCCGGCGGAATTGCCGCGCTTGCGGGCCGCCCTGGACACCGGGTTCTGGCTGGTGACGCCCGGGATCCGGCCTGCCGGCAGTCCGGCCGGCGACCAGCGGCGCGTGGCCACGCCGGCGGCGGCCATCGCAGCCGGCGCGGACTACCTGGTGGTCGGCCGCCCGGTGACGGCGGCGCCGCAACCGCTGGCCGCCCTGGCGGCCATCGCTCGAGAGGTCGAGGGCGCGCTGTCGGACCAACCCAGGACGTGACGAGAACACCCGCCGTCACGCCGGGTGATGTCGCATGGACGGGAGGTCACGGGCATGTCCATCACAGGCGAGAGGCACGGGCGCTCCGGGGCCGCTGCGAGGCCGGAGGCCGGGGCCGCCTCCGGCGCCCAGTCCGAGGCCGTTCCCGGGGTGTGCACCGGCCGTGTGCCGGACGGGGCGGCTGACCTGGACGATGCCGCAGTGGCGGGTTTGCTAAATCAAACCGGTGCCCACCGATACGGGCACTTCCGCCTGACGACGGGCCTGCACAGCGATGAGTTCTTCCTCCTGGCCCGCGCCTTTCAGTATCCCGAGGTGCTGGAGCGGCTTGGCGCGGCACTGGCCGCCCGATTGCGCCGGGTTCTCCCCGCCGCTGACGCCGGGCAGGGCGGGCCGGCCGGGTCGGGCCCCGTCGCCGGGACCGTGGGCGCCGTCGTGGGCCCGGCCATGGGCGGCGTGTTGCTGGCCCACGCCGTGGCTCGGGTGCTGGGCGGCCGCTCCCTATTCGCGGAGAAGGAAGCGGACGGGTCGATGCGCCTCAAGCGGGGATTCGCGCTGGCACCCGGCGAGCCCGTCGTGGTGGTCGAGGATGCGGTGACCACCGGCGGCTCCGTGCGCAAGACCATGGAGGCCGTGGCCCGCGCGGGCGGGCGCGTGGTGGCCGTGGGCGCCGTCGTCGATCGCAGCGGGGGCAAGGCGGACTTCGGCGTGCCCTTCGTCTCCCTGCTCTGCCGCGACGTCGCCGCCTTCGTCCCGGAGGAATGCCCGCTATGCCGCCGGGGCGTTCCTCTCGTCGAGCCGAAGCGGGGGTGATCAGCTCCCTCCCGCCGGCAACCGCCCCTCCCCTTCCGGCTTCTCCGGTCTTGACGGTTGTCCGTCCGGCCGTTCCGGCCCCGGCTGCGGTGCGCCTGGCTCGCCAGCGACCCGGGGCGGCAACTGCACCAGGGCATGGAGCAAGCCGTTCATGCGCTGCGCTTCTCGCGGGTACCGGTGGCGGAGCAGGGACCACGCCTCACCGGCCAGCCGGCAGGCGGCATCGCCCTCACCGGCTTCCGCCAGCCCGCGCAGGGCACGCGCCAGGAGCCGGTTCAACGCGCTCACCACGGGCTCGTCCAGGCCCCCCGGCATGTCGCCGCCTTCCCGCCCCGGGCGGCCGGGCGGGTTACCGTGCACCGGTGCCAACGGCAGCGACCTCCTCCCGCGGGTGATCGCCGGGCCCCGCCTCGGCGGCCGCGACGCCTGCTGCGCCGGCCTCGCGGTTCGCGCCGCCCTTGCGGATCAGGTAGCGGTAGGTGGCCCAGAGCCAGAAGCCGCGGCGCTCCCGCGCCTCCAGCACGTGGCCGTTGAGCTCCAGCCACGCGGGCAGTTCCCACCAGGAGATGGGGTCCGAGCTCAGCAATTCCAGGATCTCGCCCGGCGCCATGCTCTCGAGTTCCCGCTGGATGTGGACGAAACCCGCGCAAGACCGGCCGCGGCTGTCCAGCCGCCGGTGCGCCGCCGGGGCCGCCGCTACGGCCGTTGCCGCGGTTCCCATCAGCGTCAACTCCTGCAGATCGCACATGCCGCGGATGGGCGAGCACGCCCGCCACAGGGGACAGGTGATGAAGATGATGACGAGTCCCCCGATCAGGCCCAACTTGAACAGGATCAGGCGGCCCGGCCAGAACGCCAAGGCTCCCACGGGATCCCATCCGGTGTAAGGCACCGCCTGGGCCAGCCCCGTGAGGACGAGGAGCGGCAGGAAGACCCGAACCCAGGCCCGGAAACGTTCCAGCTGCCGGGCGGCAGCCACCACCACCGGAATGGCCAGCGTCGCCCGCGCGCTCGGTATGGCGACGAACAGGTTCCACACGGCTCCGCCGATCCACAGGGCGAAGGCCACGAGGTGCAGGGGGCGCAGCAGGAGGGCGGGAAGCCACTGGCCGAAGACCAGCCTGGCGTCGAGGGCACCGGTGGCGGCCAGCGCCGCGATCACCAGCACCAGGGTCGCGCGCACCGGTCGCCGCTCGGCCCAGCGGGGTTCCCGCCGCCGCGTCCACAGCAAGGTCCCGGCGGAAGCATAGGCCACCAGGAGCGTCGCGGCGGCAACGAGCCAGAATTCCCAGGCACCCTCCCGGACGGCCTGCCGGCCCGCCCAGAACAGATGCGGCAGGCCCGCCAGCAACGACAGCGGCAGGACCACGCGCGCCAGCGCCAGGAAGCGGCGTGCCGCCTCGGTGGCATAACGGTTCACGGCCGCGGCCTCGGCGTCGTCCACGCGCACGAAGAGCCCCCACCAGAGGCAGCCACCGCCGAGGACGCCCAGGCCCGCCAGCTGCAACCAGCGCAGGGGAACCAGCTCGACGGGCGCTCCCTGCATGCGCAGGGTGAGGTAGATGCCGGCCAGGGACGCCAGGCTGATGAAGGTCAGGGCGACGCGGGGCAACATGTAGCGGTTGATGTAACGTTCCGCCACCCCCCCGCTGCCACTGGCGGGCGGCGCCGCCACCGGGCCGGGACGACCCACCTCCAGGTCTCCGGTGGCGGTCCTCATCGTGGTGCCCACCGGGGCTCACCTCCGCTTTCAGCGTGCCCGGTGGGACAGCGATATGGCTGTGACCTGGGTCACCCCTCCTGGCGAGCCGGCTGGCGACCGACTCCGCCACCCGCCCACGCCAGCGCGCGCGGCGCGGCGGTCAGCGTGACGGGCATCACTGCAGGGTCCCGGCCCTTGGGCCACCTTACTAGGGGAGGTGGTGACGTGATCGGGTTGCGACGAAGGGGGGACCGGCCCGGGGCGCCGGGAGAGCACGAAGTGTACCTGGACAACCGCGGCCTGGAACCACCCGAGCCCATGCTCCGCATTCTCAGCGCCCTGGAGCGGCTGACGAATGACCAGGTCCTGCTGGCCCACACCGACCGCCGGCCCCTCTTCCTTCTGCCGCGGCTGGAGGAGCGGGGTTACGCCTACCGCTTCGAAGAACAGCGCGACGGCACGGTGATCACCCGCATCTGGCGGAAGGCTCCCCGCGCCGGTGATGCGGCCGGTGCAGGGGCCGGGAGCGGCACGCCCGCGGCGGCGGACACGGCCACGGCCGGCGCGGTGCCCGGCGACACCGGTGACGGCTCGCTGGCCGGCCCGGAGCCGCTGGTCCTAGACGTCCGCCCCTATCATGCGGAGGGACGCGAGCCTTTCGGCGACATCATGGCGACCGTGGAGCGGCTGCAGCCCGGCCAGGCTTTCGTACTCATCAATACCTTCGAACCCGTGCCGCTTTACCGCGTCATGGAGCGGAAGGGATTCCGCCACGCCGCGGAGCGGACACCCGATGGCGACTGGCGCATCACCTTCTGGCGGGCCTGAGGCAACGGGCGGCGCACCTCCCGCCTGCTTCGCTTCGGGTGCGCTGCAGGAGGGCGGAGCGGGAGCCGGGATGGGATGGCGTGCAGAGGCGAGAGGCGAAGCGGCTACCGGGCTGGTGCCCGGTAGCCGCTTCGCTAGAGCGGGCTCGCGGGAACGGGTTCGTCGCAGGAGCCGGGGCCGGGAACGGTCAGGCTAGGCCGAAGAACTGCTTCGCCCGGTCGCTCATCATGTCCGGTGTCCACGGCGGCGACCAGACCACCTTCACGTCCACCTCTTCGATACCCGGGACGGACAGGGCGGCGGAGCGCGCACCTTCCTCCAGGTAGTTGGTCGCCGGGCATCCCGGCGTGGTCATGGTCATGATGATCTCGGCGCGGCGGCCATCGATGCGGATGCCGTAGACAAGGCCCAGATCGACGACGTTGAATCCCAGTTCGGGGTCGATGACATCCATCAGCGCCTCGCGCACGGTCTCGACGCCGACCTGTGGTTCCTGCCCTCTTTCCTCTCCCCGTGGCTCTGGATTCCTTTCCTGCTGGCGATCCCCTTCGGGCTGCCGTTCCTGTTGCCGCTCCTGCCCGTGGTGGTTGCTCATGACTTCACACCTCCCGGCGCATACATCGACCGCTGGAGGGCGGCGCCGGCCGCGGGGGACAGCGGGGCCGCCGCCGGGCGCGGGTTGGCGCGGCGTGCCCGCACCAGTTCCCGGGCAATGGCCACCGTGGCCACGGCCGTAGCCCCGGTTGCGGCCCGCCAGGCTTCCGTCGAGCCGAGGAAACCGGTGATCGTCCCGACGGCCACGGCCCCGAAGTACAGGATGAACCAGGGTCGGGCGCGGGGCTCGTCCACCAGATCTTGGACCCGGACGACGGGTCCGCGCCCCAATTGGGGGCCAAACCGCTCGATCCAGGTGAGGAACGGCACGATCTTGTACAGCTGGCTCAAGCCGAGCCCGGAGAGCCACCCGAACAGGAATAGGTAGGCGATGGCCCCCGCGCCGGCGGCCAGCCGGCCGCTGGCTGCGGCCAGGACCACCAGCATCACCCCGGCGCCGAGGGCAGCCAGGGCCCAGGCGGCGAACCAGGCGTTGAGTTCCAAGTGGCGGCGCCGGCGGGAACGGTACAGGCGGGCCATGTCCACCCCATAGGCGAGGGTGCCCGCGCCTGCCGCGATCCACCCGGCGTGGCCGAGCCAGGCTGCCGCGGTCTCGCCGGCACCGCCGGCGACCAGATGCCAGGCCCCCGCGCTCCAGGCCAGCAGGAGCCCGCCCGCCGTCAGGCGCAGCACCCATCGACCGGCGGGGCCGCGGTCCTCCGGCGCCAGGGTGAACATGGACAGCAGCTTGTAAGCCACGCCCATGGCGGTCACGGTAAACCAGCCGCCGATCCCTGCCAGGACGTGCAGGGACAGGCCGCGGCTCAGGAACCGGCCGGTAAGATCGGCCGACAGGTGCCGTGCCATGGGCTCAGGGTGGGCGAGCATCATCGCCAGGGTCAGGCCCATCGCCACCGTCAGGACGAGGAAGCCCAGGCCGGCGGCCACGAAGTGCGCCGGCAGCACCAGCGGCCGCGCCCGCCACAGCCCCACTCCCAGGTTGCCGGTGGCGACCAGGACGCCGGCGGCGACGAGCGTTCCGCCGGCGGGCAGGGCCAGCCGCGCCGGGCCATCCGGCAACGAGAGGAAGCCCGTGACCATGCCGGCCAGGCCCACGACGATCAAGGCCAGCGCCACCCCGGCGGCGCCATCGCTGGCCAGGGACCGCTCCGTGATCACCGGCACGAATTGTTGGAGCGCTCCCAGGATCAGCAGGGTGAGCCACCCGATGGTGATCAGGTGGACCACGGCCAGGGTCGCGGGCGCGCTGAGCGGCCGTTGGGGGTATGCCCCGCCCAGGGCGATGATCCCCTGGGCGAGGGCAAAGCTCACCAGGGCTGCGGCGAAGTAGGCCATCGTCCAGCGGGAAACCCGGACGCCCATCGGTAACCCCTCTCCGGTCCCGGCGCGCCGGCCGGGGCGTGTTCCTCTCTGTCTGCACCATAGCGGCGCGGGCGCCGCCGGCGCAGTGATGGGGGTCACACAGGGGCTCCTCCGGCCGGGATCAGGAAGCGGCGGCCTGCCTGGTGCTGAGGGCGGCGCGGGCGGTCAGGGCCAGGAACAGGAGCACGGCGGCGACGTTGAGGAGACCGCCCCAGCGGGCAGCAGGAGGGATGCCAAGGAGGGAACCCGTCACCCGGACCAGCAGCGAGGCGTGGAGCAGGCCGAGATGGAGGTAGAAGCCCGGCTGGAAGGGGACGGCCAGGCCGGTGACCACGGGCAGGATCACGGGCGCGTGCCCGAAGATCATGGACATCACGAAGCCTAGGAAAAGACTGTGCAGCGCGGCATCCCTCGCCCAGCCGCCCGCAGGACCGCTGCCGGTGAGCCAGAGCGCCCCGGCCACGGCCAGCCAGACATAACCCGATAACAGGCAGAGCGCCATGAAACGAGTGAGGCCAGGCAGGCGCGCCGTCCGGCGTGCCGCGTCCTGCCGGAGTCCCCACAGGGCCTGGAGGATGAACCCCAAACCCGCCACCCGGGTACCCGCCACGGCGGCCTCGGGCGCGGGGCGGCCCGGCACGAGGGTGAGGGCCAGGCCCAAGACCACCAGGCCGCAGGCCACTACCAGGATCCGCACCGACAGCCGCGGGGGCCGGACCAGGCGTGAGAGTTCCAAGCGCTCCCCGATGATGGTCAGCACCAGGAAGCCCGCCCACCAGGCGGTCGGGCGATCCAGGGGGACGCCCCGCCAGGCCAGCAGGTTGCCGGCCGCCAGCAGGGCTGCCCCGGCCCCCATGATCACGGTGTGAAGGGCCGGCTGGATCCGATAGATGTGCACGTAGAGCGCGAGCAGGCCGAAGCTCCCCAGGACCAGCAACAGGAGCCCGGCGCCTTTCGCCCCCAGGAGGAGGCACAGGGCGCCGACGGCCGAGACCCACGGTACCAGGTAGGCCGGCAGGACCCCCAGCGCCGCCGCTCGTTCCAGGGCGATCAACGTGCCCAGAAAGCCTGGGATCATGAAGGCGCCGTGGAGGAGAACGTCGAGGGACGGCAGGACCCGAACGGGCCAGCCGAACCGGGCCAGGCCGGCGGCCAGCGCGCCCAGCAGCGATACGCCGGCCGCGGCCATGGGGGCCATTCGCCACCATCGCTCGCGCGACAAGGGCGCCACCTCCTAAGCCCACGCTAGACGCCCTGCAGCCGATCCTTCGGTGACCGCCGTCACAGCGGGCCCTTCTCCTACCCATGCCGCTCTTCCCCGGCCCCCGGAGGGCCCGGACGCGGCCCTTGGAGGCGGCTGCCCGCCCCAAAATGCACCGGTTCCGGCCAGGCGGAGCAGGAAAGGGCGCACCAGTACGTGGTAGGTTTCCAGACAGGCGGCGGGGCTACCCGCGCACCCCAAACCAGGAGAACCGGTGGGGAGAAACCGCCACGTCTCCTTTTGGGGATCCCGGGGTGAGCGGCGTCGCCCCAAGACCGCTCTCTTGCGTGATACTCAAACCGTAGGATGCTTGCCGGGTCGAAGCCATGGGAAAGAGCAGTGGTGGGCCGTGGGGCGTCCTCACCTCAGGCTGGGGAAGAGCTGGGCTGCAGCCGGGCCGTCCGAGCAGGGACCCAGCGGAGACGTGCTCCGAGGATGGTGGAAGGCATGACAGGGACTCGGGGCGGGCAGGGCGAGCCGGCCTTCGCGACCCGGGAGGCCGTGGTGGCCGCCCTTCGTAACATCCATCCCTTTAGCGCGCTGCCGGAGGAGATGGTGGCGCGCATTGCCCCCCTGGTGCGGTGGCGCTCGTGCCGCAAAGGGGACGTGCTGTTCCATGAGGGGGAGCCGGTCGAGGCCGTCTTCCTGTTGCGGGCGGGCCGGGCGAAGATCGTCGCCGTCGATGCCGACGGAAGGGAATACATCATGCACATGCTGGGCCCCGGAGACCTCTTCCCTGCCGTGGGACTCTTCACCGGTGGCGGGTATCCCGCCACGGCCGAGGTCACCGAGGACGGCACCGTGGGCGTGATGACCCGGCAAGACGTCCTCGACCTGGTGCGAGCCCATGGGGACATCGCCATCGGCATGCTCACCGCCATGGAAGGGCGGATCCGCTACCTGCAGGAGCGCATCCGCAGCCTGGCCTTGCGGGACTTGCGTACCCGGGTGCTGGAGGTTCTGGTGCGGCACATGGGGGAGCAGCTGACCCACCAGGAAATCGCGGCTCTGGTGGGCGCGGCGCGGGAGAGCGTGAGCCGGGTCATCGGCGAGTTCAAGCGCCAGGGCGTGATCACCAGGGACCGCGCCGGCCGCTGGCGCGTGCAGCGCGCGCCGACTGAAGACTGAACAAGAAAACACGCTAGAATAGGATTG
This sequence comes from Bacillota bacterium, assembly GCA_003242195.1. GTDB lineage: Bacteria > Bacillota > Sulfobacillia > Thermaerobacterales > Thermaerobacteraceae > ZC4RG37. The sequence continues at coordinate 10,652 of QGUQ01000016.1, forward strand.
TGACGCGGGTCACTTTCCGAAACACGGACCCGGCCTAGACTTCAGGCGGGAGGTGGAACCGGTGATCTACGTCATCTGCGAGCCTTGCGTCGGGGTCAAGGACAAGTCCTGCATGGAAGTCTGCCCCGTGGACTGCATCTACGAGGGCGAGGACCAGTGCTACATCAATCCCGACGAGTGCATCGGCTGCAGCGCCTGCGCGGCCGTGTGCCCCGTCGAGGCCATCTTCGACGAGGACCAGGTTCCCGAGCAGTGGAAGGACTACATCGAGAAGAACCGCAGATTCTTCGAGCAGTGAACGCGCACGGACAGTGAACGCGCACGGACGGCGGGCCAGCCAGGCACCGGTGGGCCGGGCCGTGTTGCGCGGCGCAGCCCAACACAGGCCGGGGAGCGCGAGAGCTCCCCGGCCTGGCGTTCTGGCGGGTGCCGGATGGCTCAGCGCCGGCCGATGCGCACGCGCCAGACCTCCGGCCCCTGCTCCAGGTATTCCCAGGTAAACTGGTTGGGACGTTCCGCCGCGAACTGGTAGTACAGGGGCTTCGGATCGTGGTCGTTGACGAGGATGAAGGCGCCACCCGGGCTCAGCGACTCAAAGGTCTCGAAGATGAGGCTGTGTCGCTGGAACGGGGGGAGCGCGCGCACGTCCAGGATCTGCTCCTCCCCGGCCGCGCTACCATGGGCGGCTCCCTCCGCGCGGCCCATCAGCCGTTCGTGCATGCCGGCCAGGAGCTGGCCGAGATCCACGTTGCTGTCGGCCACCAGGACCGGCAGCAGCGCCTCGTTTTCCCGGGCCGCGTGGGCCTTGAACAACGCCGCCAGGGCCGATGCGGCCGCCACCGCCCCCACCCCGTCACGGGCCTCCCGCAGGTCTTCGATGGCGCGCCCGATGGTTTCGTGCTCGGCCGTCAGGGACTCGACCAGCACCTTGGCCTCGGTCATGGTGGCGCCGGCGGCGTAGAGCGTCTCCTCCTCGGCCCGGGCATGGGGGAGGATCTCCTGCAGGGCGTACTCCACCACGGCTTGCGCGGCGCCGGTGTGGGGCCGCCCCTGTCGCACCGCGTCGATCAAGGTGCTCACGCGGTCTTCCAGGTCCTTCACCATCTGGCTGTGATGGGCCACGATCTTCGCCGCGACCTCCTGGTTGGCTGTTGCCATCCTGCCTCGTACCCCCTCTCGGATCATGGGCGGTGCCGTTGGACACCGCGCCAGCATGTCCAGGATGATGGCTGGGGCGAGCCCGGCGCTGTAACAGGTGTCACAAGGCCGCCGGCCCAAACGGCTCCATGCCATCCCCCCGCCGCGCCCATCCCCGATTGGACGGGAGCGTGGCGCGTGCGCGCTCTGCGTCTTTCCCGCCGGACTGCCACGGTGTCCGGTCAGGTCTTCTCAGTTGGCACTCATCCGGCACTCAGGCGGCGCTCATGTTCGTCCCTTAACATGGCTCATTGCGCACCTGGCGGCCGTGATCGTCGCCCGGTGCGGAGGAGGGATTCATTCTCATGGTGATCGGACGACTGGTGCGACTTCACGGATGGCGGCGCCGCTCGGTCCTCGCCGTACTCCTGGTGATGGTCCTGGCGGTCGCCACGGCGTGCAGCTCGCCGGCCGGTAATACGCCATCGCAATCCGGGGACGGCGTTGCCAATGCCGGGGCTGCCGGCGAGGCCAAGGTGGAGCCGGCCAAGGCCGACGCCGTGGACATTGCCGCCAATCCGGCGGACGTGCCCGAGCCTGTGGGCAAGCGGCCGCCCCAGAAGGTGCGCATCGAGCTGGAGACCCGCGAGCTGGCGGGCAAGCTGGCCGATGGCACGACCTACACCTACTGGACCTTCAACGGCCAGGTGCCGGGCCCGCTGCTGCGCGTCCGGGTCGGTGACACCGTCGAGCTTCACCTGAAGAACGCGCCCGACAGCACGCAGATCCACTCCATCGACCTGCACGCCGTCAACGGGCCGGGTGGTGGCGCCGTCGCCACCCAGGTGAAGCCGGGTGAGGAAAAGGTCTTCACGTGGAAGGCGCTCAATCCCGGCGTCTACGTCTACCACTGCGCCTCGCCGCACATCCCCAGCCACATCGCCAACGGGATGTACGGGCTGATCGTGGTCGAGCCCGAGGGCGGCCTGCCCCGGGGGGACAAGAG
>QGUQ01000311.1 GCA_003242195.1 Bacillota bacterium
GCAAGATCGGGATCCCTTCCTACCAATGGCCCCAGGAACAAGCGGTCACGCTGGAAATCGTTCACGGGGTAGTTGTCCCAAAGCAGCAGGTCATGGCGAAAAATGTTGAAGATTCGGTCTGCGTCGGAGGCAGTGACGGTTGGAGCTACGACACCAATGCCTGTCCAGTAGACGATCACCCGCGGATCGACAGCCCGGGCGAAATGCCGCCGGTATGGGGTCGGTCCTTTTTGCCAGTACTCTGTCGGTACGGTGATCAGCCGACCCACGCCGGAACGAGGGTCGAGAAACTCCCTCTGGAAGCGGTTGACGACGTGCGCCTGAGCGGCCGCCAGTGGGTCCGGCGCATCACCGAACCGGCGCCGGTCCTCTGCGCATCGGAGCACCGGCTTGATGTCATCCCAAAGCAACGCGTAGTCCCGGATACCGATCTCCCAGACCTGCTCGGCCTTTTTTAGCAGAGCCTGGAAGTCTGTTTCCCGGGCATGACATATGCTATTGCCGGGCGAGAAGGCAAAAACCACCCGAACGTGTTGCTGCCTGGCTACGCGGAGCAGTTCCGCCAATTGGCCAAGTTTCTCAGAGGGATAGGGATCTCGCCACCGCTCCCTGTGAAACGGGTCATCCTTTGGTGCATACACATACGTGTTCAGCTTGTGCCGCCCCATGAAGAGCAGCTGGCGCAAGCGGGCGTCATGGGACCAGGGAGGTCCATAAAATCCTTCGATTACGCCTCGTAACTGCATGCGTGGCCAATCGAGGATTTCCACCCCGGGTATCCACACGGCATCTGCGCGGTGTACCAGGAGCTGGCGGAGGGTTTGGACGGCATAGAAGGTTCCGCGATCATCCGCCCCTGCCAGGATTAGGGTTTGCCTGCTGCCTTGCCTGTGACCCGCTACCAGCACATAGCCCTCCGCGGGCACGCTCTGCGGGGCCTCAACGTTCAGTTCCATGAGGATGCGGCGGACATCGGGCGACACCATCTTGCCCAGCCACACCGTGAGGCCCCCCGGACTTTCCGCACGGGCTGATCGGGATCCCCGGGTGATGCGGTTTACACCGGCTTCTTGGAATACGGCCATGAGCTCCTGGAGAGCGGACGTGTCTACGTCCGGTTCGGTGACGATGTGAACAGATTCCGGTACGCGAAAACCATCCGGGCGAGGCTTCAGTCGCTGTGGAACGGGCGAGATGAAGGGAATGCGCAAGTCGACGGGCTGCATGGTTTTGGCCCTTTGCTCGCGTTCCCCTACCGGTGTCCTGGACGTCAATTGTGAGGCGAGGCCAATCGCCACAGCGATCGTTATCGTTACCGTCGCTAGCAGGCCGATGGCCATGCCCCACTGAGCTCTACGCGTCCTTCGAGACATTTCCTCATCCCTCACTGGCCCCTACCGCGGGCGTTCTTCTCGTGGATCTGAAAGAATTCTGCCGCGCGCTCCCGGTGAAGGAACATGGTACACGTTGTCGAAGCCGACCGAGCAGCAAAGCCATCCCACTTTCCACCATGGAGTACCAACCCATCCGGCCCCGGAATCCGGGATTCAAGCGCGCCAGGTTCCTCCGGACTCTGGCAGAGAGAGGAGGGGCGTTCCGGTGAAGCGCATGCTTAGGGTGCTTCTCCTGTGCCTCATCGCGAGCGGGTTACTGTCCGCCGGTTGCACGCTGATTATATCCACCCCTGAGCGGGCAGCAACGCCTGCGGGGCCGGCCCAGCCTGCTCAGGACACGGCGGACCGGGCGGGGAAGGAGCCTCCTTCGTCCTCTGCCATGCCGGACACCAAAGAGTTGATCCGTGCCATCCAGCCCACAGTCGTTTCGATCACCGCGCAAAACATGCTCGGTACGAGCCAGGGATCTGGGTTTCTCATTGACCAGGAGGGCCATGTCCTCACGAACGCACATGTTGTCCAAGGTGCCCGTTTTCTGCAAGTACAGACATATGATGGGAAATCATATCAGGCAAAGATCGTGGGTAGTAGTGATGAGATGGATGTAGCTCTTTTGTACGTCGAGGGACTTCGAGGTCGCACGCCTGCACCACTCGGCAGCGCCTCCAGTCTGGAAGTGGGAGACGAAGTCCTCGCCTTTGGTAGTCCTCTCGGATTGGAGAATACGGTAACGACCGGAATCATCAGCGGATTGAACCGCTCGGTGCGCGTGGACGGCACCTATTACTCGGGCCTGATCCAGATTTCGGCTCCCATCGCGCCAGGAAATAGTGGAGGGCCGCTGGTGCTCCGTGCCACGGGCAAGGTAGTGGGGATCAACACTGTTGGCGCAAGCGTGGGTAACATCGGACTGAGTATACCGCTAGACCATGTTCTCCCCCTGGTCCACGCCTGGAAGGAGGGTAGAATCCAGGCAGCTCAGGGCTCAGAACCTCCAAAGGACGTGGAGAGCGAAGCCGTGGCTTTAGTCGATGAATTCTACCGCCTTGTCAACGAAGGCCACTATGAAGCGGCTTACGAACTGCTGGGCACGGGATTTCGACGCAAGCTTCCTTTGGACCGCTTTGTCAGGGGTTACAACCGCACGGTTTCCACATGGATTGCGGACAGGCGGGTTCGCGGGTTTGGTCCTGACGGGATCGTGATAGATGCCTGGGTCGATGCAGTGGAACAGGACTCCGATGGTCGGTTGGTGATGCACCGCTATCACTTCGTCTACACGGTTGGCCAAGAAAATGGCGTGCTGCGCATTCTCCGGGGGAAGTTGGTAGATAAGGAGCGTCTTCCTTGAGGCGTGGACGAAAGACGCGATGCCGGCGCCGCGAGTCTACCTCGGCGCCGGCACCCTGCCTCCCCTTCCGAATCGGCTTGTACAATCTCACCCTTGCTCTGCCCCGTCCGGTGCAATTCACCAAGCAGTCGTAACACACCGCCGCACACCGTCACCGTTGTGGTGCCAGCTGCCAGCCGGTGCCTGCGAGCCGCTGGCGCCGCTCAGGGCTTCTGACCCAATCACTTCTCGTAGATCTCGTCGCAAGTGCCGTCGGCCTTGAGCTCGTCTAGCGCCTTCCGCACCGCCTTCACCAGCTCTGTCTCACCCTTTGGTAGCACGATGCCTATGGGCATGGG
>QGUQ01000312.1 GCA_003242195.1 Bacillota bacterium
TAACACCGGAGGCCCGGGGGCCTCCCAGGGGTTCAACGGTATCCCGCCGTACCGGGAGACCCGGCAGTATGTGGAGCGGGTCCTGGCCCTGTGGCGGGAGGCCGGTGGCGGCGTGAGCCTGTCCGGCTAGGCCGGGCAGCGGCACCCCGTGCCCTGCCTGGCGCCGCATCCGGCAAGGAAACCGGCAAGGAAATAAGGCGAGGGGTCCCGCAAGTCGCGCCGGGACCCCTCGCCTTGCCGTGCCTCCGGGTGGTACGGGCCGTGTGGCCCCCTCGTCACTCCACCAGCTCCTGCGCGGGCACCACCGCGCCGCCGTACTTCTTCTCGATGTACTCCTTGACCTCGGGACCCACCAGGACCTCCGCCAGCGCCCGCAGCGCCGGGTTGTCGGCGTCTTCGGGCCGCACCACCAAGACGTTGGCGAAGGGCGAGTCCGCGTTTTCCATGAACAGCGGATCGGGGTTCTTCATCGCCCCGGCTTGCTTGGCCTCCAGGACGTAGTTGGTGTTGATGGCCGCCAGGTCCACATCGGCCAGCGTGCGCGGGATGAGCTCCGCCGCGACCTCGCGGATCTGGAGATTCTTCGGGTTCTCGGCGATGTCCCGGACGGTGGCGGTGTAGTCGGCGCCCTCCTTGAGCTTGATCAGCCCGGCCGCCTGCAGCAGCAGCAGGGCGCGGGCGCCGTTGGTCGGGTCATTGGGGATGGCCACCGTCGCCCCGTCCGGCAGCTGGGAGAGGTCGGTGATCTTCTCCGAGTACAGGCCCATGGGCTCGATGTGCACCTTGGCCAGCACCTTCAGATTGGTGCCATGGTCCTTGTTGAACTGGTCCAGGTAGGGAATGTGCTGGAAGTAGTTGGCGTCCAGCTCGCCGTCCACCAGCGCCGGGTTGACCTTCGTGTAGTCGCTGAACTCGATGACCTCCAGCTTGATGCCCTGCCTCTCCAGGGCGGGCACCGCCACGTCGCGGAGGATCTCGGCGTGGGGAACGGCGGTGGCACCGACCTTGATCACCGTCTCGCCGGCCTGCTCCTGCCCGTCCTGACCACCGGCCTGGCCGGAGGAACCGGAACCGGCACCCTGGCCGCCGCAGCCGGCCAGAAGACCCAGGATCAGCGCCAGGACCCCGGCGAGGGCCACGCGCCGCAGCAGCCGGCGGGCACGGGCAGAGGACAGGGGTGAGAAGAAGGAAGCCAGGATCGACATGCCGCGAACCCTCCTTCATGGGAACGGTTTCTTGAGGCCACGAGCGCCGGCGGGTCAGCGGTGATTGAGGCGGCGGGACACCGTCTCGCCCGTCCACTGGACCACCTGCACCAGCGCCACCAGGAGCACGACACAGGCCAGCAGGACGCCCGCCTCCCACCGCTGGTAGCCCATGCGGAACGCCAGGTCACCCAGCCCTCCGCCCCCGACGGCCCCGGCGACGGCCGAGAACTCGACGAGGCTGACCGTGGCGATGGTGATCCCCAGCACCAGGGACGGCAAGGCCTCGGGCAACAGCACCTTGGTCACGACCTGCCACGGGCTCGCCCCCATGGCCAGCGCCGCGTCGATGGTGCCCCGGTCCACCTCGCGCAGGGCGGTCTCGACCACCCGGGCGATGAAGGGCGTGGCCGCCACGGCCATGGGCGGCACGGCCGCCTCGGTACCCAGGGAGGTCCCCACCAGCAGGCGGGTGAAGGGCGTCAGGGCGATCAGGAGGATGACGAAGGGCACCGACCGCCCGACGTTCACGATGAATGCCAGCACCGCCCGCAGCGGCGGGAAGGCGGCGATGTGCCCGCGGTCCATGACGACCAGGAGCGTGCCGATGGGCACGCCAAACAGCGTGGCGAAGAAGACCGCCAGCCCCACCATGTACAGGGTCTGGCCCGTGGCCTCGACGATGTCGGGCGCGTACTCGACCACGCTGTCCAGCAGCGGCGTGATCCCGCCGGCCAGGGATGCCGGCAGCACTCCCGCGCCGCTCACCGGGTCCACCTCCTTTCCGTCGCCAGCCGCCATGGGGCCCTGTCGAACCGGGCGAGCGCGGGATCGGACTCGGGAGCCACGGGCCGGCATGCCGCAAGGGGGGAGGGATCGCCTGCCGCAGCGGCGCGGGCCGCCGGTTCGTACGCTTCGTCCCCGGCCTCCTCGCCGGCTGCCTCGGCGGCGGCCAGGAGCTGCCGGGTCGCCTCCGCCCGGGGCCGTGCGAACACCTCCTGTACGGGGCCACACTCCACGACGCGGCCCGCGTGCATCACGGCCACCCGGTCGCAGGCAGCCCGCACCAGGTCCAGCTCGTGGCTGATCAGGACCACCGTCAGGCCCAACTCCCGGTTGACCCGCCGCAGCAGGTTCAGGACCGAGCGGGTGGTGGCCGCGTCCAGGGCAGAGGTGGGCTCGTCGCAGAGGAGCAGCTCGGGCTGGTTGGCCAGCGCCCGGGCGATGGCCACCCGCTGCTTCTGGCCTCCACTGAGCTGGGCGGGGTAGGCGTCGGCCTTATCCGCCAGGCCGACCCACTCCAGCAGCTCGGCGACCCGGCGGCGGATCCGGTCCCGCGGCACCCCGGCGATCTCCAAGGGCAGGGCCACGTTACCGGCCACCGTCCGCGACCAGAGCAGGTGGAAATGTTGGAACACCATGCCGATGCGCCGCCGCGCCCGGCGCAGTTCCGCCCCGCGCAGCCGGGTGAGCTCGACCCCGCCGACCCGGATCGTGCCGGAGGTGGGCCGTTCCAGCAGGTTGATACAGCGCACCAGGGTGCTCTTGCCGGCGCCGGAGCGGCCCACGACCCCGAAGAACTCCCCGCGTTCCACGGTCAGCGAGACCCCGTCAAGGGCCATCACGCCGCCACGGCGGCCGGGGTAGACCTTGGTGAGGTCGCGGATCTCCAGCATGGCCCCCATGGTCTCGTCACCCCTTTCCGTCCCGCGCAAAAAAAATCCATCCTTTCTGAGAGATGCAGAAAGGATGGCCGTTGCAGCGCCATCCCTTCTTATCTCTCAGAACGGCGTCCTGCCACCCGGACGCAGTTCTGCGGGAGTTGGCACCACCCGCTCCGGCTGCCCGCGCGCGGGTG
>QGUQ01000017.1 GCA_003242195.1 Bacillota bacterium
TTCCAGGATGAACCGGGCCAGGGCACGGAGGTAGGGCTGCATGGGCACGCTGCCAAGCTCGTCCAGCGCCGCCAGCGCCCCGGCGATGAAGTGCTCGGCCTGCCGGCGGGCGTAGGCGATGCCCCCGGTGCGCTCCACCCACTCGACGACCCGCTCGATGGTGGCGTCGTCGAAGCTGCGCGCCTCCAACCGTTCCAGCAACCACGGCTGGGGCTCGCGTTCCAGGGCGTACAGCACCGGCAAGGTCAGGACACCGCTGCGCAGGTCGGTGCCGCGGGGCTTGCCCAGCACCGCCGGGTCGCCGGTGAGGTCGAGAATGTCATCGATGACCTGGAACCCCATGCCGATGCCGTAGCCATACCGGCGGAGCGCCTCCACCTGGCGTTCCGTCGCCCCGCCCATGAGCCCGCCCATCAGGCAGCAGTGGCTGATGAAATGGGCCGTCTTCTTGAAGATACGGCGGTAGTAGCCTTCCTCTCCGGTCGAGGGATCGAACAGCTGCTCCTGCTGCTCGATCTCGCCGGTGGACATCTCGTAGACGGTCTCCGCCATGACCTGGACGACGCGGGTGTCGCCGTCGGCGGCCAGCATGGAAAAGGCCCGGGCGAAGAGGAAGTCGCCCGTCAAGACCGCCGTGCCCGTCCCCCACCGGACGCTCACCGTCGGCAGGCCCCGCCGTGAGGTGGCGCCGTCGACGATATCGTCGTGCACCAGGGTCGCCATGTGGATCAGCTCGACGGCCGCCGCCACGGGCAGGAGCCTCTCCCTGTCGTAGCGAAAATTGCGGGCCGCCAGCAGGAACAGGGCGGGACGGAGCCGCTTGCCCCCACCCTGCTGCAGGTAGGTTGCCAGTTCCACGATGCGCGGGTTCGGCCCGTCCAGCGCCCGCCGAATGGTCGCCTCGACCCCCTCCAGGTCGTGGCGGATGGGCTCGAAGACCGAGGCGACCGATGTCGGTGCGGGTGACCTGGTTTCAGTTTCCATGCATCTTCCCCCGGCGCACGCGCGGCGCGTCGCGGCGCCCGCATGTGCGGAACGTCACTAGCCTTTCTTCATTCTACCCTTTCCCGTATCGGGCTGCCAGCGCCTGCAGGCGGCGGATCCGGTGCCCGACCGCCGACTTGCTCAGGGGCGGGTCCAGCGTCTGCCCCAACTCCCGCAGGCTGAGTTCGGGATGCTCGATGCGGGCCCGGGCCACGTCGGCCAGGGAGGGTGGCAACGCCTCCCAGCCCACTTCCTCCACCAGGCGCTGGATCGCCCGCACCTGACGCAGGCCGGCGTCCACCGCCTTCCGCAGGTTGGCGGTCTCGGCGTTGACCAGGCGGTTCACCTGGTTGCGCACGCCCTTGACCACCCGCCGGCTCTCCATCTCGAGCACGGCCTGGTGGGCCCCCAGCTTGCCGAGGAGATCGGCGATCTGATCGGCTTCCTTGAGGTAAACCCCCGGCCCGCCCCGCCGCCGCGCCCGCCCGGGCCGCAAGCCCAGACGGCGCATCACCGCGGCCACCACGGCCTGGGCGCTGGGGCCGGGCAGGACGATCTCCGCATGATAGCCCCGCTCCGGGTCGGTGACGCTGCCGGCGCCGAGGAACACGCCGCGCAGGAACGCCTCGCGGTCCCGCTGCCGGCGCGGCCGGTCGCCCGCCAGAGGGTCGGGCAGGCCCGGCAGGCCGCCGTCCCCCGTGCCGGGAGGAGGCACGCCGCCTTGCGCCAGCGTCTCCGGGTCCAGGCGCAGGGTATAGATGTTTCCGCGTCCCAAGCGGCGCCGTCGGTCGACCGCCAGGCGCGGCGCCACCCCGTACTCGCTGCGGAGCAGGCGGAAGATCAATCGAGCCGTGGCGGCCGTCTCCGTGCGCCACGACCACCCGCCGCCCTCCTCCTGCTGCCCGCAGGCGAGCCAGAGCCCGGCCAGTTCCCACCGGCGGGCGCCCGCATCGGGGGGCAGGATGCGGGCCAGTTCCTCCTTCACCCGTCCGGAAAAGGTATCTCGGATCACCAGTCACAGCTCCCGGCCCGTGTCTTCGCGCAGCAACCGCTCGCCCAGGAGGAAGAAGTCGAAACGGCGGCCCGCCTCCACGGGCGGGCGGCAGGCCAGCAGCACCCGCAGGAGCGCCCGTGCCAGCCGCCGAGGGTCGTGGCGGACCAGGTCGTCATCGGCGATGAGCGGTGCCGCATGCACCTGCAGGCCCATGCGCCGCAGGGCCTCCCGATCCGGACGCACGAACTCCTGGCCCTGGTCGCGGTACCGCTGCAGCAGGCGCGCCGGCGGTTCCTGGGTGTTGACCAGCACGTGCTGGAATAACCCCGGCCCTGCCGCCTGGATGATGGCGCGGGCGTGGTCCGCGGCCGTGAAACCGTCCGTCTCCCCGGGCTGGGTCATGGCGTTGACCACCAGGAGCTTGACGGCCCGTGCGCGGGCCACGGCGTCGCGGATGCCGGGAATCAGAAGGTTCGGCAGGATGCTGGTGAACAGGCTGCCGGGGCCCAGTACGATCATGTCGGCCGATTCGATGGCCCGCAGGGCGGCGGGCAGCGCTTCCGGGTCCGGCGGGTCCAGCCACACCTGGGCGATGGCCGCGGGATCGGAGGAGATGGCGGTTTCCCCACGCACCACGCGGCCGTCGGCCATCCGCGCCACCAGCGTGACGGGCGTCAGCGTCGACGGGAACACCTGCCCGCGGATCGCCAGCACCTTGCTGGACTCGTAGACCGCCTGCTCGAAGTCGCCGAGGAGCTCGGCCAGGGCACTGATGAACAGGTTGCCCAGGCTGTGGCCCGCGAGGGTGCCCTGGGTGAAGCGGTGCTGGAACAGCCGGGCCATGAGCGGCTCGGTATCCGCCAGCGCCACCAGGCAGTTGCGGATGTCGCCTGGAGGGAGGATCCCCAGCTCGCCGCGCAGGCGCCCGGAACTGCCCCCGTCGTCGGTCACGGTGACGATGGCCGTGACGTTGCTGGTGTACTCCTTGAGCCCGCGCAGGAGCACGGACAGCCCCGTGCCCCCTCCGATGGCGACGATACGCGGCCCCCGGGCCAGCTGCCTCCGCACCACCACGCGGTCGGCCACGCCTCCGTTGGAGGCGGCCGACGGCGCCAGGACATCGATGACCGTGCGCATCAACTGGTAGATCGAGGCCAGCGACAGACCGGCACCGGCCGCCACCAGGAGCCAGCCCAGCACGCTGGAGGGGAGGAACCGGCCCGTCGCCGCGTACAGGACGCGCTTCATGAAGGCCTCGATCCGGACCCAGAGGCCGGCATCGATGGCCAGCGCCCAGCCCAGCGTGACCAGGTACAGGCCGCCGGCAAAGGCCAGCAACCAGCGTTTGATCCGGAGACCCGGGTAGAGCCAGTGGTACAATTTCAAGCCCCATCACCTTTTCAGCCAAGCCGCGCGGCCCCCAACCGGTACAACCGCCACCGGCCCCGCCGGGCGCCCGGCACACCGGGACGCGGCGGCGCCGGACCGGCGCGGGCCATCAGCGCCGTGCCCGTTCCTCCTGGGAGCGCTCCATATCCCGGTGTTCCACCAGCACCGGGTGTCCTTTCCCGCGCAGGTGGGCGGCCAGCGCTTCCGTGATGACCACGGAGCGGTGCTGCCCGCCGGTACAGCCGATGGCCACGGTCAGCTGCGTCTTCCCCTCATTGACGTACTGGGGCAGCAAGAAGTCCAGCAGTTCCTCCAGCTCTTGGAGCAGGCGCCGGGTCGTAGGCCAGCGGAGCACGTATTCCCGTACCCGGTCGTCCAATCCGGTCAGGGGCTGGAGCTCGGGCACGTAATAGGGGTTGGGGAGGAAGCGAACGTCGAAGACGAGGTCGGCATCTGCCGGCAGCCCGTAACGGAATCCGAAGCTGACCAGGTGGGCGATGAGGTGCGGCGTCCCGGGCCCGCCCAGCAGGTCGGCGATCCGCTGCCGCAGCTGGCGCGGGCTCAGCTCGCTGGTGTCGATGATGACGTGGGCCCGCCCCCGCAGCGCCCCCAGCCGCTGGCGCTCCGCCCGAATGCCCTCCAGTAGCCGTCCCTGCGGCGCCAGCGGGTGACGCCGGCGAGTCTCCTTGAAGCGCTTGACCAGCGTGGCGTCCGACGCCTCCAGAAACAGGATGCGGTAGTGCACGTCCGCCCGGTCCAGGTCCTGCAGGGCCTCCACGGCCTGGTCGAACCAGTCGCCGCCCCGGACGTCGATGACCACGGCCACGCGGCGCACGGGACTCTCCGACTGGCGGCAGAGCTCGGCAAAGGGAGCCAGCAGGGCGGGCGGCAGGTTGTCGACACAAAAGAAGCCCAGGTCCTCCAGGGCGTGAATCGCCTGGGTCTTACCGGCCCCGGACAGGCCGGTGACCACCACCAACTCCAGGTCGGGGCGGTCGCCCGCCCCGTCCCTCTCGCCCGCCGCCGTCCCGGCTCCCGGCCTCTCCGGAGACGCACCGGACGGGATGGGCGGCGGGTTACCAGCGGCGTCACGGGCTGAGCGGTTCTCCACGGGCGCGCCCCCCTCCACGGTGGCAGCGCCGGCGCTCACCGGCGCCAATCCCGCTCCATTATGTCTCTGTCCTTCGCAGCGGGACAGGAAGCCTCCTCCTGCCCGTCCCGGTCGCGCACGCCGCGGCCCCGCCACCCGGCGGGCAGCGTCTCGCCGCCGTGCCCAAGCCACGGCCCGACCCACAAGTTTCCGCGCGGTCAGGCACGTCGCCGGAACCACCCGCGCTCGGTGAGGACGCCGGCCATGTAAGCCAGCAGGAGGGTGGGGATCAGCAGGGCGGCGAAGTTCGTCCACAGAATGCCCAGCACCAGCAGCACGGCGCACACCAGCAGCGTGACTCGCATCTGCCCGCGGATCCCCCAGGAGATGCCCAGCGCGATCACCGCGACACTGATCAGCGCCCGGAATACCGTGACGACCACGGCCAACCAGTCCACGACGGTGCCCCCTTCCCGCCGAGCATCATAGCATCTCCGGCACCGGGTGGGGCGGCCGCTCGCCGCGCAGCACCGCCGCGCAGTTGGCCACGGCCAGCTCGGCCATGCGGCGTCGGGTCCGCTCGGTGGCGCTGCCGATGTGGGGCAGTGCGATCACCCCGGGCACCCGCAGCAGCGGATGATCGGGAGGAACCGGCTCGCGGCTGTAGACGTCCAGCCCCGCCGCCCCCAGGTGCCCCCTCTCCAGCGCTCGAACCAGGGCCTCTTCGTCGACCACGTCGCCGCGGGCGGTGTTGACCAGGATGGCCCCGCGTTTCATCCGCTCCAGGCGTCGGGCATCGATCAGGTGCCGCGTCTCCGGTGTCAGGGGCACGTGCAACGTGAGGACGTCGACCTCGGGCAGCATGTCGTCCAACGGGCGGTAGGCAATGCCCCACGCGGCCTCCGCCTCCGGGTCCCGGCGCCGGCTCCAGTAGAGCACCCGCATGCCGAAGGCCAGGGCCCGCCGCGCCACCGCCCGGCCGATGCGTCCCAACCCGACGATGCCCAGCGTGGCTCCGTTGAGCTCAAGCCCGAGCCACTGCAAGGGGTGCCAGGTGCGCCACTCACCGCGGCGCAAGGCGGCCTCGGCCTCGGGCAGCCGCCGCGCGCACGCCAGGATCAGGGCCATGGTCAGATCCGCGGTGGCGTCGGTCAGCACGCCGGGCGTGTGGGTGACCATGACGCCGCGACGGCGCGCGGCCGCCACGTCGATGTTGTCGTAACCGACGGCGCAGTTGCTGACCACCTTGAGGCGGGGCGCCGCCGCCAGGACCTCGTCGTCGATACGGTCGGTGACCATGGTGATGGCACCGTCTGCCTCTGCCAGGCGCCGGCGAAGTTCGGCCGGCGGGGGTGGCTGGAAGTCCGGCCAGACCTCCACCTCCGCCCACCCTGCCAGGGGTTCCAGCGTCCCTGCCGGCAGTTCCCGGGTGACGAACACGCGCGGCTTGCCGGCCGTCATCGGGCGCTCCCTCCCTGCTTCGTCCATGCGGGTTCATTGACGCGACTCGATACCCGTCGCTCTCCCGGATTCCGTAGTTCTTCCGGATGAGACACCGTCCAAGATTTCTCTTGACCGCTGCCTTGGCGAGAATTCTCCCGGGCGAAACCTTCGTGCCCCGTTTGGGAGACACCTGCGATTTGGGACATACAACAGCAAGTAGCCGCAAAACGCCCGGCCCGGGGAGGGAGAAGCGCCCCGAGCCGAGCCCCGGCTGCCGGCGCGCTGGTGGCGCACCGGTCGTGAGCCGCCTCCGAGTACGACCGCCTCAGAAGTACGACATGGCGACCAGCTCGATGTCGCCAAACCGGGCGAAGCCGTTGCCCTGCTTGAACAGCTGGATCTGGATGAAGGGCGTCGGCAGCGTCGAGTAGTCCTTCTCCACGTACAGCCACTTCGTACTTCCCACCGGCGGCAGGGTCAACGTGTCCAGGAGGCTCAGCCGCGTGCCCCCCGCGTCGCTGGCATACACACGCACGCCGGCGGTCAGGCCGCTGGCCCCCGCGCCACCCAGCACGTTGAAGCCCACCGTCCAGAAGCTGAGCCGGAAGGGCTGGTCGGTGGGCAGGGGCCCCACCGTCTGGAAGATGGAGACGGTCTCGCTGTGCTGGGGGAAGCCCTGGACGGCCCCCAGCAGCACGTTGCGGTTGCTGCACGGCCCGCCCGTGTTGACGTTCACGGCCGAGGGATCGCCTTCAACGATCCACCCCGTCGGAGTCGAGCCAGGGGGATCCTGGTCGAAGCAGCCGTTCTCCACCTGGTTGACGCCGACCGGCGTGGCATAGAAGCCCGTGACCGTCACCTCGACGGGCGGCCCGTTCGCGGGGAGGATGTCGGACACGCTGGCGGTCAGGACCCCGGGCGCGGTCACCGGCCCGGTCCAGGCCACGAAGGCCTGGTTCAGCTGGTTGTTGTTGTAGACGAGCTGGCCGCCCAGCTTGAGGTTGATCACCCCTTTGCCGGTACCGGAGAACTGCAGGCTCTCCAGGTGGATCTGCGTGCCGGCCGGCGGCGCCAGGAGCTCGTCGTCGGTCACTGCGTTCAGCTGCTCGTGAACGACAAAACGGCGGCCGGTCTGCGAAACTGGCACGACGCTCACCTCCGTGACCTTGGATCTCGCGTGCCACCCGGGTCTGGCCGCGGGGCGGCAGCGGGCGCCGGCAAGGAGACAACCCCGCCGGCTCACCCCACCATACGGGGTCGTCAACGGCGACGTCCCTGCTTGGCCGCAGGTGGGGACCGGCGCCAGCGCATTTCCGCCCGTATCTTCCGGGCCGGAGGTGTGCGTCGCTTCCCTCTTTGCACGGTTGGCATATTGGTCCCGGCACCGGGCCGGGGCTATAATGGGCAGGGTGCAAAGGGGGTGAGCCGGCCGTGTCCGCCAGCGAAATCGCCCGCGACATTCAGGAACAGCTCGCTACCGGCGATGCAGGGGCCATTCTCGACCGTATCGGCCGCCTGCAGCCCTTTGACCGCGCCGAGATGCTGGCCGGCCTCCCCCACGAGGAGCAGCTGCGGCTGGTGTCGCTCCTGCCCACGAACGTGGCGGCCGAAACGCTCGAGTACCTGGAGCCGGAGCTGCAGTACCGCATCCTGGACCACCTGGACGAGCACGTGGCCGCCGCCGTCCTGCAGCAGATGTCCAGCGACACGGTGGTGGACCTCCTGCTGGCCCTGCATCCCCACCAGGCGGCGCGGCTGAAGGCGTGGCTGCCCCCCGAGTACCGCCAGCGGCTCCAGACGCTGATGACCTTCCCCGAGAACACGGCCGGCAGCCTCGCCACCATCGACTACATCGCCGCTCGCGAGGGCTGGACCGTGCAGCAGGCCCTGGATCACGTACGCAAGGTGGGCCATGAGGCGGAGGTGGTCTCCTACATCTACGTGGTCGACGCCCGGGGCCGCCTGGTCAGCGTCGCCTCCTTGCGGGAGCTCATCCTGGCGGACCCGCGCGCTCCCCTGTCCTCCGTGGGCCGGAAGGACGTCATCTCCGTCCGCGCCACCGCCGACCAGGAGGAGGCCGCCCGCATCCTGTCCCGGTACGACTTCGTGGCGCTGCCCGTGGTCGACAACCACGACCGCCTGATCGGCATTGTCACCGTCGACGACATCGTCGACGTCATCCACCAGGAGGCGACGGAGGACATCCACAAGCTGGGTGGCAGCGAGCCCCTGGCCGAGTCCTACTTCAAGACCCCGGTGTGGCTCCTCTTCCGGAAACGGGTGGGCTGGTTGCTGGTCCTGTTCGTGGCCCAGGCTTACACCGGCACGGTGCTCCGCCACTTCGAGGCAACCCTTTCCCAGATGGTGGCGCTGGCCTTCTTCATCCCGCTGCTGATCGGCACGGGCGGCAATACCGGCTCCCAGACGGTGGCGACCCTGGTGCGCGCCTTGGCCGTCGGTGAGGTGGACTTCCGGGACATCCTGCGCGTGCTGGGCCGTGAGGTGGCCACGGGCGCGCTGCTGGGCACGGTGATGGCCGTTGCTTCCTACGTGCGGGCCGTCACCCTGGGGGTGGGCTTCGAACTAGGGCCGGTGGTGGCCCTATCCGCCCTGTTCATCGTCGTGTGGGCATCCACCGTCGCCGCGGTCCTCCCCCTAGTCTTGCACCGGCTGGGCGTGGATCCGGCCGTTGTCTCGGGTCCCTTCATCACCACGCTGGTCGACGGCACGGGCCTGTTCCTCTACTTCACCATCGCCAGCCTGCTGTTGCAGGCCGGCTGACGGGGGTGACCGCCCGTGGACACCGGCGATCCCGTTTCCGGGCCGGCCGGCCGGGGACGAACCGGCGGCCGGCGCCCGCAACCGGACCCCCCGCCGGCCCCGCCCCGGCACTGGACCGCCCGCGCGGCGCTGCCCGATGCCGTCGTGCTCGTCGGCCACGTAGGGGGCGCGGCGCCGCTCCTGCTGGCCCGCGAGGCACCATCCTCCTCTGACGCAGCACCCGCGGCCGGCGCTGCCGCAGGGCCGCCCATCGCTCCCGTCGCCCTCGCCCTGGCTGTCCTTCCCGGCCGGTACCCCGGACCGGCGGCCCGTCCCGACCCGCTGCGGCAGGAACTGCAGCGGCTGCTGGAGGCCGCATGGGACACCGGGGCGCCTCTCCCACCCCTGCACTGCGCCTGGCAAGCGTCTCTCTCCTGCGGGTCCTGGCCGCGGGCGGCCGCCGTGGCCCTGGGCGGTCTCCGCTGGATCGCCGTGCCCCCCGGCGCCGCCGGCGGGCCCCGGGCCCTCCCCGGCAGGGGTTGGCCCACGCCCGCCGCGGCCGCCGTCGCCATGGCCTTCGCGCTGCTGGATCAAGATCTCGTGCGCCGTTTCACCCGGGGCCTGGTCCTGGTGGAGCCCTCCGAACCGCCAGCCCCCGACCCCCACCCAGCCGCAGTGGAATGGCAGTGGGCCGCGCGCTGGCAGGGGGGGAACGACCCCGCCCTGGAAGAGGCGGTGCGGGAGGAGCGGGCAGCCCTGGCGGCGCTGCGCCCCCTGCTGCCCCTGGAGATGCCCGGTCCCGGGGAGGGCCCGATGGGGGCGGACCCGCCCGGATCCCCGCCCGGGCCCGCCGGCGATGGCGACGTGCGGCCGGCACGGAGGGCCGGGGAAAGGGCAGGATCACCGGAGAATTACCCTGGCGGGAGCGGGTGCGGTGCCTGGACGGCGGCCCGGGAACCGCACTCCCGACCGCGTAGGAGAGCGGGACCGTCGGTGGCGGCTGCTCTGGCCCGGGAGGCGGCCCGCCTCGGCCGGTTCATCCACGACCGAGGGCTCATGCCCGACGTGGCCCGGCAAGGATACCTGCGTCTCCACCACGACCTGGACCGGCTGGCTTCGGGCGTCCCGGAGCCCCAGGTCTGGCCGGCCTGCCACCCGGCGCTGCCCGCGTGGTGCCTGTGGACGCCGGCGGCCGACGAGGCCGCCCGGCGGGAGCTCGTGGCCGCGTTGCAGGACAGGGGCTGGAGGGCGCGACCCCTCCGCCCCTGCGGTGCGGGGGCGCGGCTGCGACTGGACGCCGGTTGCGCCGATACGCCGTCCCGCCGTTTGCCGGTGCGGGAAAGGCCGGAATGCGAAGGCGGCGGGGATGGCAGTGGCAGAGATGGAGGACGAGAGCCATGACAGTGGGCGGAGAAGCCCATCCCAACCTGACGGTGGCCCGCGCCGCCCTGCGGCTGGCCGCCTCGGCTACCCGCGAGGAGGAGGCCCGCATCAAGGAGGAACTGCTCCGGCAGGACATCCGCGGCGTGGCCGTCGACTTCGGCGGCGCCTACGTGGAGTCCATCGCCACCATGGTGCAGCGAGCCATCGTGGCCGCCCGGCGCGAGGCGGTCATCGCCCCGGTACATCCCCACGAGGGGGCCGTGGCCGGGGCCGCCCGCGAGGCGCTGGCCCAGCTGGCCGGCCGCGCCCTGGGATTCAACGTGGGCGGAAAGATCGCCATCGCCCGGTACGGCGAGCACCTGGCCTGCGCCGTGTTCGTCGGCGTCGGGCTGGTCCACCTCGACGACGTGGCCGTCGGCCTCGCCCACCGGGCCGTCCCCGATCCTCGCGCCTATTGAGGGACCTTCTGTCGCGCACGAGGGGTTGCCGAGCGGGGCTTGCGGTTGTATATTTTGCAAAAAGTATGCGCAACCGGTCCCCGGCCGGTATGGCGGGGCCCGCGGCGGGCGGATCCTCCGGGCAGGCAGGTAGGCAGGTAGGAATGGAGGCCGGCCCGGCCCGCGCGAGCCCGCCGGCTGCGGGAGAGGTCGCCGGCCGCCCGCCAGCGAGGGATCGGTCGCGATATCCCAATAAGCCCGCTGCGTAGGACGGTAGAATGGTAGGGGGCACGTCCACCAACCGGCCACCCTCCAGGTGGTTTTTCGTTTCTACGCAGGGGCCGTCGAGGAGGGAGGCCATGGTACGCGGCATCCGCGGGGCGGTCGTCGCCGAGCGCAATTGCCCGGAGGCGATCCGGCGCGCCACACGCGAGCTGTTGCTTGCGATGATAGAGCTGAATGAAGCTTCAGTCGACGACGTGGTGGCCGTCATCTTCACGGTCACCAGCGACCTGGACCGGGCCTTCCCGGCCTCCGCGGTCCGCGAGCTGGGCTGGACCCACGTGCCGCTGCTGGACGCCATGGCGCCGCCGGTCGAAGACGACCTGCCGCGCTGCATCCGCGTCCTGCTGCTGGTGAACACCGACCGGTCGCCGGCGGAGATCCGCCACGTCTACCTGGGCGAGGCACGGCGCCTGCGCCCGGACCTGGCCGACGGCGAGAACGGCAACGGCATCGCAGCCATCGCCCGGACCCTGGCGGGAGGGACCCGAGGATGATCGTCATCATGCACCCCCATGCCACCCCCGAGGACATCGAGCGGGTGAAGGAACGCATGCGGCAGGCCGGCCTCAAGCCCTTCGTCGCCACTGGCGAGGAGCGCACCGTGATCCATGGACATGGCGACAGCCGGCCATTGGACAAACAGCAGGTGGAGACCATGAGCGGCGTGGAGCGCGTCCTCACGGTGACGAGGCCCTTCAAGCTGGCCAGCCGCGAGTTCCGGCCGGAACCCACCGTGGTCTCCGTGGGCCCGGTGCGCTTCGGCGGAGATGAGATCCCCATCATCGCGGGGCCCTGCTCGGTGGAGAGCGAGGAAGGCATCCTCGAGGTCGCCGCGTTCCTCCGCCAGGCGGGCTGTGCCGCCCTGCGCGGCGGAGCCTTCAAACCGCGCACGTCCCCCTACAGCTTCCAGGGCCTGGGCGTCGAGGGCCTGCGACTGCTGGCCCGGGCGCGGGAAGCCTCGGGGCTGCCGGTGGTGACCGAGGTCATGGCGCCGGAACAGGTGGACGTGGTGGCCGAATACGCCGACGTCCTGCAGATCGGCGCCCGCAACATGCAGAACTTCCCGCTGCTCCAGGCGGTGGGTCGCACCCGCAAGCCCGTGCTGCTCAAGCGCGGCTTCATGGCCACGGTGGAGGAGTGGCTGCTGGCGGCGGAGTACATCCTCGCCGAGGGGAACCCCCACGTGATCCTTTGCGAGCGAGGCATCCGCACCTTCGAGACGGCAACCCGCAACACGCTGGATCTCAACGCCGTGGCCGTCGTGAAGTCGCTGTCCCACCTGCCGGTGATCGTCGACCCCAGCCACGGCACCGGGCACCGGGATTACGTGATTCCCTTGGCCCGGGCCGCCATCGCGGCGGGCGCGGACGGCCTGATCGTGGAGGTCCACCCGCGGCCCGACCAGGCCCTGTCCGACGGGCCGCAGAGCCTGACCTTCCCCATGTTCGAGCAGATGGTGCGCGAGGTCGAGGCGGTGGCCCAAGCGGTGGGGAGGCGTCTCTACCGGCACCGGGAACGGCAGCCAGCCGAAGCCACCGCCGGCACGCCCGGGCAGTGAGGAGCCGTGGATCCGAGCTTTTGGTCGCGGCGCACGCTGGCCATCGTGGGTCTCGGCCAGATCGGCGGTTCCCTGGCGCTGGCCCTCCGGCCCCTGGTGAGCCGGGTCGTGGGCATCGATCGCGACCCGGCCGTGATCGATCACGCCCGCCGGCACGGCTGGATTGAGGCCGGCGCCGTTGACGGCTGGCCGCTACTGGCGGAAGCCGACGCCGTCGTCGTGGCGGGCCCCCGGGGCGGCACCCCGGGGGGGGTGGGCCCGGCGGCCCCCCCCCCCCTGGTTCCTCTCCACATCTGAAGCCGCCGAAGAGCTACCCTCTGTCGCAATCTGGGGGTGGC
>QGUQ01000313.1 GCA_003242195.1 Bacillota bacterium
CTCGCAACGCCTCTCGGTCATGGAAGTCTACCCTGACGAGTCGCAGGCCCATACGGTCAAACAACGTAGCCGTCGTAGGGTAAATGGGCGCCTCGTGAACCAGGACTGTATCACCTGGCCGTACCATCGCAAAATAGACCGCTCGAATCGCTCCCGTCCCTGCTCCCTGAACGAGCCGGCACGCTGGAGCACCAAAGAAATCTGCCAGCACCTGTTCCACTCGGGCCGTCGTTTCCGGCCGGCCGAGATCCCTCCGGACGCCAAGATCACCCTGGCTCAGGAGTGAATAACCGTCGAAATGGCGCGTGACCGTATCAACAAGGCGAAACTGGAGGTCCATCGCCTCATCCAAGGTTAATGCTGGGAGTGGATACGTCTTCATGCCTCGTCGCCACCCAGAAACCGGCGCGGGTTGTCGCGTACAAGTGCTTCAATAGCCGCATCATCCAACCCGACGCCTCGGAGTCGAGGCAAGAAGCGTTCAAACAAATAGGCGTAACCGTGCCCGCCGCGGGAAGTCAGATAGGCGTGACGGGAGATGTCTACGGAGAGCATCAGACGATCCCCATAGCCAGCTTCGATCATTTCCCGTACGAGCCTTATCCGGACATCATCACTCTGATACCGCTCCTTACCGACCGTATCGTACTGCACGTAAGCTCCAGTCGACGCTATTGCCTTATGGACGTCAATATCATCGAGCAAATCTTGATGGCCAATGGCAATGCGGTGCGGGGGAACTCCCTCCTCCAACAGTATTTCAAGCTGCCGTAATCCGTTGCTACCGAGATGTGCATGGGTTGAAAGTGGAACCCCTGCCCGACGCGCAGCTCGCGCTGCGGCCCGAAGCACTTTCTCTTCTTGGGGGCTAATTGGGTCACTGGTCCCGATTTCCGCAACAATGCCGGGGCGAACGACAGGCGGGTCCCCTCCTTCTACTGGAACACCGTCAACCAGTTGCCGAAGGAGATACTCTTCAATAACCTCGGGGCTCGCCTCCCGAACCCACCTTGGGTGCCAGCGCTCGTAATAGAAGCCTGCCGCCGCCACAATGTGCAAACCAGTTCTCCGCGCAATATCCTGAAGTCGCTGTAGATTCTGGCCCATGCCAGTGCAGGTTACCTCTACCACCGTGTTGCAACCGTGGGAGCGCAGCGCCGCCGCATCTGTGACCACGGCTTCCGTATCCGTCAGTTTCGCATCCGGATCTCCTGGATGGCTCAGATCGATGTAGAGATGCTCATGGATCATAACTCGTTCGATCCTATCCACATCCACTGGCCCCAAGACCGTCGAAATCTGCGGCATCCCACATGGGCCTCCTTAGAGTGGTGTCCGAACACGTCGTGGGGTAGGACCCGCCATCCATTCTTTGGAGGACCTGGTCCTACCCCACTTGTTACTGGCCTCCCCTTAGCTCGCCGCAGGTGGTGTGAATAGGTGGAGATAGTACAGGACGTTCAAGATGACACCCGTGACAATCGCAGCCGCTGGTCCGGCCGCTAGACGAATGACGGGTCTTCCGAGGGCTTCATTCAAAGCATACAGGCCACCAACCAGGATGATGCCCAACCCTTCTGCCATTTGGTTGCCGGCCATCAGCGCACCAAAGAGCAGAGCGATCTCCACGACCTGGTTGATGGCATTTCGAATGTGATCCGAAGAATCCCGAATGCTCGGGAAGGCTGTCAACCCGCGAGCGATCGCAAAGAGGAGCAACACCTCCGCCGCGATCACAGCGGCTCCACCCAGTGCCGCGATCACCGGATTTGGCGACAGGTACCCGACCGGATAAATGAACGTCAGCCCCACAATTTGATAGGCGCCAGACGCAAGTGCCGTCGTCGCTATCATGGGCACAAAGCCCAGGCCACGGTAGAAGTCTGCCTGTGCTGCCGCTGCGACCTTCCCTTCTTTCAGCGGAAAGATCGAGACCTCCGACCCGGCGAAGATCTTGAAGTTGGCCAGTACCGCGATGAGCGCCCCGGCAGCCGCCAGATACACTAGATTCTTCCGGATTCGCGCAGCGTTAACCGAGAAGAAGTCGTCGGCCACCGCCCCGACGGTGGCGTCGGCCGTCGTCCTCCGTGCTTGACGGTCATGCTGAACGGCAAAGAACACTAGAAGCAGGACGCCCAATGCCATGGTAAATGCTTCGGGGAACAGCGTCGTATAGCGCGCCAGTAGGACGCGGGCCAAAACCACGATGACGAGGCTGATGAAGGCCCGCATCCGACCGAACTGGTAAGCGATGGCGATCACGGGGAAGAGCGAGAACATGAAGATGACGGGGTTGGCGAACTGATTCAACGGCGTCAGCATATCGACAGGAAGCGCCTTCGCGGCGGTGAGCATCGTCTGAAGACCTAACAATGCCGCGCCGCCCCACAGCGCCCCCGCCGCCAACGCAACGTACGGGTTGGGTGACATGATCCCAAGGACGTCAGTCGGTAGGAACAGGAGCCAAGGATTTAGCAAGCCAGTTGATAGAGACAATGGAATGCCGTAGCCAAAGATGAACCCGGCACTCAATCCAAACGACACAGCCGCAAATTCCGCACGCTTCATTCGCTTTCCGGTAAACTCGGGAACGATGGGACGTACCCCGTCATGAAACACCGCCATGGCGTGGTGGGCGAGGTAGGCTGTTATGGCCGTAGTCGCCATCACCGCAATTAGATGGAGCGCGGATATGGACTGCACGACCGGGCGCCTCCTTTGCTATTGGCTCGATCTATAGCGCTTAATCGCCTCGACGAGCATGGGAACGGCCTGCTCCACGTGATCGATGGCCATACCGAAGGCGACACGTCCCTCGCGCACGGCCTTCTCGACTTCCTCCTTCTTTGGCGGTACGCCGGCTCGCGACACAGTCGCCGTCTTGGAGTATCCTAAGAGACCCACAAGGACTCCGAGGGATGCACCACCACCACTGGCACAGGCGCCGAAGTAATAGTCCGCCTGCCCCGATTTCAGGGCCTGAGCCGCCTGATAGTCGTTCGTGACAGCGACCTCGATGCCCGATCCATTCAACCGCCCAAGGGCCTTACTTTTCTGG
>QGUQ01000018.1 GCA_003242195.1 Bacillota bacterium
GAGATGGGGGCGACGGTGGAGGACCTGGCCCTGACCATCCACGCCCACCCGACGCTGAGCGAGGCCGTCATGGAGGCCGCCGAGGCCAGCCTGGGGCACGCCATCCACGTGTTGGGGAAGCGGTAGGCCCCAAAGCCAGTACTGAGTGGACGGCCAGTCAACGACCATCGGCAGGTCGTTCCTCAACCGTGGGGGAGATCGCATGGTATACTCGGAACTCATCCTCCTAGGCCTCGATGTTCCTAATGCTGAGGAGGCCATCCGCCGCCTCGGGGCTCGTATGGTGGATTATGGGTACGTCCGGGAAACCTTTGTCGATGCCGTAATCGAGCGGGAAAGGACTTTTCCGACGGGCCTGCCCACTTCCATTCCCGTTGCCATTCCGCACACGGACGCAGTGCACTGTTGTCGGCCAGCCATAGCCATCGGCGTGTTAACGCGTCCCGTGACGTTTGGGGAGATGGGTAATCCTCAAGGCAAGGTGGATGCGAAAGTAATCTTCTTACTGTCGATTACCGATCCGTCGCAGCAGGTGGTCTGGCTGCAGAAACTCGTGGAGGCGTTCCAGCATCCACACTTTCTCCAGCACCTGGTGAAAAGTCGAAACACGGAAGAGGCTCGTTCCATCTGCCAAGAAGTACTCACTCAGTGAACCGTGTCCTCCGCGTCGGCTGACCTGGCGGGGCGACGAGTCCATCGTGAGACCGCCGTAGTGGGGGGTGAGACCCCATCACGGTGCAACGTCGCCATGGGGTGACAGGTCACGTGACAACACGGTGAAAGGGCCTGCGCAGATCTCCTCATCGAGTATCAGCCTCATCCTGGAACGGGGTGGTGGGGGCTTGTGTCCACGGGTGCGGTGTCTCGGCGGGGGTCGGCACAGTCAACCGTGGTCACGGTTCGTGACGTTCTCGAGTTGCCGTGTGCAGCCGGTGCAGAGGTCGTGGCGGGCGCGGCAGGGCTTGACAGGCCGGTCCGGTGGGTCCATGTCTCGGAGCTGCTGGATATCGCGCGCCTGCTGACGGGTGGAGAGTTTCTCCTCACCACAGGGATGAAACTGCGGGAGGCTCGGCCTGAGGAGCTGCGCACATACGTCGAGTCCCTTGTCCGGATGGGCGTAGCCGCCCTGGGGTTGGAGTTGGTGCTATGGCTCCGGGAACCGCCCGATTCGCTGATTCAGGCTTGTAATGAAAGGGGCCTCCCCCTCATCGTCTGGAGGTCGGAAGTTCGTTTCAGACTGATCGCTGAAGAAGTGAGTCGCCTCCTATTCGAGCGTGGGCGGGAGCCTGTTGTCATCGACGAAGATCGCCTCGCAGAAGAAGTCGTCTCCGGACCGTCCATGGAGCCCCTGCTACGGGAACGGATCGAAGCCGCCAACCTCACGCTAGGCAAGTGGTTGGTTGTGGCCATCTGCGAAGTCTTCCGGTCCGGGCAGGGCGGAGAGCCTCCGGACCATGCAGAAGTGGTCGCTGGATTGCGCAATGCAATACCACTGGCAACGAGAGGAATTGTGTCGGCGGGGGTGGGGCGTCTCGCATGTTCAGGTCGCGGACGGTTCATCAAGCTCATAATTACCGGACCGTCCGTCGAGTCACTCCGCAGTGCATGTGACCGCCTGGCGCCCGTGGTGCATCGAATAGCAACGACGTTGGGGCCCGGCACGTATGTCCGGATGGGCGTGAGCCGCCCGCGGGAAAACCTTGCTGAATTGTCCACGGCGCTACGAGAGGCCGTGGCCGTCGTCCGCTTCCAGGCGAGTAGTCAACGGGTGCAACCCATTCATTTTGATGAGGTCCGGCTAGGGCGTTACCTCCTCATGATCCCGCCGCCCCTCCTTCGACAGCTGGTCCAGGACGAACTGGGTTCCCTCGCAGCCCTTCCCAAGCGAGATCAGGACGAACTCCTACGTACGTTAAGCGCATTGCTCGCGGAAAACTTCAACGTCTCAGCCGCGGCCAAGCGCCTGCACTTGCGACGCCAGAGCTTGTACCGACGTATCGAGCGCCTCAAGACGTTACTCGGGCCCGACATGGATCAGTGTGATCGTCGGGCAGCGCTCCTTCTCGCGTTGAGAGCCCGGGAGCTGCTCGGGGTCGACGCCTTCGGCGCGCACTAAAGGTCCGCCGATACACTGTCACGTGACGAGGTGCCAGAGTGTCAATAGGGACCCGTAGGCCGAACAAAGAAGTGACGCTACGACCAAGACATGGGGGAGGTCATGGGCCAATGGCGGACGCCCATCCCGTGACGGTGTCGACGGAGGAGTTGCGCCGGAAACAGCGGGAGTACCTCTTTCCTAACGTGGCTACGTTATACGAGGAGCCACTCGTCCTTGTCCGCGGGCAGGGCAAGTACGTATGGGACGCGGAGGGTCGCCAGTATCTTGATGCTTTCGGCGGCATTCTCACTGTCAGTGTAGGGCACTGCCACCCACGGGTAACGGAGCGCACGATCCGCCAGCTCGAAACGCTACAGCATGTCTCCACGCTCTACATCACGGAGCCGCAGGTAAGGCTTGCCGAGAAGCTGGCGGAACTCACCCCCGGCTCCTTGAAGAGGAGCTTCTTCAGCAACAGTGGCACGGAAGCCAACGAGACGGCCGTGGTCGTGGCCCGGCTCTATACCGGCTGTGACGATGTCATCGTACTGCGCCATAGCTATCACGGCCGTTCCATGCTGGCCATGACCCTCGGTGGTACCCATTCCTATCGAGCGGCAACCCCCGTACCGGGCGTGCATCATCTCGCCAGTCCCTACTGCTATCGTTGCCCCTTCGGCCTGACCTATCCCTCTTGTGACCTGCGCTGCGCCAAAGACGTGGAGGAATTGATCCAAACGGCAACCTGCGGCCGGGTGGCGGCGTTCATCGCGGAACCCATCCAGGGTGTGGGTGGTTTCATCACACCACCGCCGGAATACTTCAAGGAAGTCGTCTCCATCGTCCGTCGATACGGTGGTATCTTCATCTGCGACGAGGTGCAGACAGGTTGGGGACGGACGGGCACGTACTTGTGGGGCATCCAACACTGGGGTGTGGAGCCGGACATCATGACCTCGGCCAAGGGCATGGCCAACGGCCTCCCCATCGGTTGGACCATTACGACGGACGAAGTGGCCAGTGCTTTCCGGCACAGCACCATCTCCACCTTTGGAGGCAACCCCGTCTCGGCTACGGCCGCCCTGGCAGTCATTGAGGTCATCCTGGAGGAAGGTTTGGCGGACAACGCAGCCATCACGGGGAAGGTCCTCATGGACGGCCTAAAGGCGTTGCAGGAGAAGTACCCCTGCGTCGGCGACGTGCGCGGTAAAGGTCTGATGATCGGTGTCGAGCTCGTTCATGCGGCGAAGAGGCCAGCTCCTGATCTGCTGAACCGGTGGTTGGAAGCCACTCGCAAGCGCGGGTTGCTCATCGGCAAGGGCGGTCTCTACGGGAACGTGGCGCGTATCGCGCCGCACCTCAACATCACCCGTACCGACGCGGAAGAAATGCTGCGAATCATGGATGAGGCCCTGGCCGAGGTGCAGCCCTTCATGGAGGTGTAGCGGGAAGATGGCCGCCTTGAGGGTTCCAACGCCAGACCGGACACGAGCTGTCCCGCTCCTGGTCGCCGGCGAGTGGCGAAATTCCGACACCCAGCGGTGGGAGCCCGTCTACAATCCAGCCACCGGGGAGGTCATTGCCCAAGTACCCCATGCCACCCAGGAGGAGGTGGCGGCAGCGGTCCAGGCGGCCGCCCGGGCCTATCCGTCCTGGCGAGCGACGCCTCCCATCGAGCGCGCCCGCTTGATGTTCCGGTACAAGGAGCTTCTCGAGCGGCATTTCGAGGAACTGGCGCTCCTCGTGACGCGGGAGAACGGCAAGACACTGGCCGACGCGCGGGCAGAGGTGCGACGCGGTATCGAAGTCGTCGAATTCGCGACCGGTGCACCCACGTTGCTTCTGGGCGAGATGGCCGAAGACGTGGCCCGGGGGATCGACAGCGAACTGGTGCGGGCACCCTTGGGTGTGGTTGCGGGAATCTGCCCCTTTAACTTCCCGGCCATGATCCCCCTCTGGATGTTCCCCCTCGCCCTGGTCTGTGGCAACACCTTTGTGCTGAAGCCCTCTGAGCGCACGCCCCTGTCGGCGGTGCGCCTGGGAGAGTTGCTCCTGGAGGCCGGGGTTCCGGAGGGCGTATTCAACATCGTCCATGGTGGCAAAGAGACTGTGGACGCACTGGTTGCGCATCCGGATGTCAAGGCCGTGTCCTTCGTTGGTTCGCAGCCCGTCGCCAAGTACGTCTATGCCGAGGCGGCCCGGCACGGCAAGCGAGTCCAGGCGCTGGGCGGTGCCAAGAACCACCTGATCGTCATGCCCGACGCCGACCTGGAGCGGACGGTGCCGGCGATCATCAGCTCCGCCTTCGGTGCGGCCGGGCAACGGTGCTTGGCCGGCAGCGTCGTGGTGGCGGTCGGCGATGTCGCCGACACATTAGTGGACGCTCTATCGGCCGCTGCGGCGGAGATCGTGGTGGGCGAAGGGACCGATCCGGAGGTCGACATGGGCCCGGTGATCCGCCCCGAGGCGAGGCAGCGCGTCCTCGGGTACCTCGAGCGGGGGCAGGAGGCCGGGGCCTCCCTGGTCTATGATGGTCGCCGCCATGGTCGTCTCAAGGGACCGGACGGGGGCTTCTGGGTGGGCCCGTCGATCTTCGACCACGTCCGCCCCGACATGGCCGTCGCATGTGATGAGATCTTCGGGCCGGTGCTCAGCGTGATCCGGGTCGGCGACCTGAATGCGGCCATCGAGGTGGCCAACCGTTCACGCTACGGGAATGCGGCCTGCATTTTCACCCGCAGCGGTCGGGCGGCGCGGGAGTTCCGGTACCGGATTGAAGCGGGCATGCTCGGCGTGAATATTGGCGTGGCTGCCCCCATGGCATGGTTCCCGTTCTCGGGCTGGAAGCAATCGTTCTACGGCGACCTGCACGCGACCGGGAAGGATGCCGTACGGTTTTACACGCAGGTCAAGATGGTCATCAGCCGCTGGTGACCACACGCGGGGCGGACGGTCTTCGTCCTGGCCGCCAACTGGCGCGTACCATGATCGAGCACAAGGCTAAAGTTGGCGCATGAAGCCCCGTCCATCCGCCGCGGTATACCGCATTCCGTCGTCTCCCACAGGGCGGGGGCGGTGCTGCATGGGTCGACCGCGGGCCTGGCTGGTGTCAACATGCCCGTCGGAGGTCAGGGCGCTCGCCCTCTAAAGAGGCTGTCGGCATCTGCCCGGAACGCTGGACAACCAGAAGGGCGCTGACACCCAGGGACTCGCAGGGGCACCCGGGAACGACAGGGTGCCCCCTTTTCGGCATGCATACCGATACGGGCGTTACGGGCGTCAACGCACGATGAAACTCCTGGAATCAGCTCCTCCTTGACGGGCAGGAGAACCGGCCCGGTCGAAGAATGGTATCCACACTTTTCGTCGAGAGGGGTGGGCCGGTGAAAAGGAATCCAGCGTTCGTAGGTATTATCCTCGTCGTTCTCCTTATGGCCGTGCTCACGGGCGGATGTGGCGGCGCTGGGGCGGGCGGCGCTGTGATCAAAATCGGGGTGTCTGCACCCATCACGGGGAACGTCGCAGCCATTGGTCAGTCCACGGTCAATGCAGTGAAACTGGCCGAGGAAGAAATCAATGAACAGGGTGGCATTGACATCGGCGGAACGAAGATGAAGGTTCAGTTCATCATCGAGGATGACGAGAACAAACCGGAGTCGACGGCCAGTGTGTTCCAGAAGCTCATCAGCCAGGATCAGGTCATCGCCATCATCGGATCCCAGACCTCCAGCGCAAGCAACGCGGGCGCCCCGATCGCCAACGACGCCAAGGTACCTATGATCAGTCCGTGGGCGACCAATCCCAACGTCACGAAGGACAAGCCATATGTCTTCCGTGCCGCTTTCATTGATCCCTTCCAAGGATATGTGATGGCGAAGTTTGCCTACGAGAACCTGAAGGCTCGCAAGGCCGCCGTCCTGTACGATGTGGCACAAGATTACAACAAAGGCCTAGCCGAGGTTTTCCGGGACGAGTTTACCAAGATGGGCGGACAGGTCACCGCGTTCGAAACATACACCACCGGCGACAAGGACTTTTCCGCACAGCTCACCAAGATCAAAGCCACCGATCCGGATGTAGTCTTCCTACCAAATTACTACAGCGAGGTTCCGTTGCAGGTCCGCCAAGCCCGTAGCCTGGGTATCGATGCAGTCTTCATTGGAGGCGACGCTTGGGACTCTCCCAGGCTCCTCGAGCTTGGCGGCGAGGACATGGAAGGGACCTACTTCAGCAACCACTATTCGGCGACCTCCGACGCGCCCAAGGTCAAGGAGTTCGTGGCCAAGTATCAGGCGAAGTATGGTGAGGTACCCGATGCCGCGGCTGCGCTGACTTATGACGCTGCATACATCATCTTCCAGGCCCTGGAGCGGGCGGGTAGCCTCGATCGAGACAAGCTCCGGGACGCCATCGCGGAGACCAAGAACTTCGATGGTGTGACCGGCACCATCTCGTACGAAGGTTCCGGGGATCCCGTCAAGCCGGCCGTGATCTTGAAGATCGAAAACGGGGAGTTCAAGTACGAAACGAGCGTGAACCCGTGATCATGCCACCGGGCGGTGACCGGTCTTGGACCGGCCCCGCCCGGTTTCCAGTCGCGAGGGGTGTGGCCGGTGGTCACCTTCGTCCAACAGCTCATCAACGCGCTACAGCTCGGCGGCATCTACGCCCTGATCGCCTTGGGCTACACGATGGTCTATGGAGTACTCAAACTCATCAACTTCGCCCACGGCGACATCTTCATGGTGGGGGCCTTCATCGGACTGTTCCTGGCCACATACCTGAAACTTCCCTTTGTCGCCGTCCTCCTGCTGACGATGATGTTGACCGCCCTGGTTGGGGTGACCGTAGAGCGAGTGGCCTACCGCCCGTTGCGGAACGCCCCGCGGATGTCGCTGGTCATCACAGCCCTTGGCGTGGGCCTCTTCCTGGAGAACTTCGTCCGCGCCACCGTGGGCGCGGCTCCCCGGGACTTCCCGGTCCTTGTGGCTGGATCGGCCTGGAACGTGGGCGGCGTGACCATTGGTAGCGTCCAGATCCTGATCGTTGGCATCTCGTTGATGCTCATGTTGCTCCTGCGGTACGTCGTATCCCACACCCTGCTGGGGAAAGCGATGCGTGCCATCGCGGACAACCGTGAAGTCATCGGGCTCATGGGCATCAACCCCGACGCCGTGATCACCGCCACCTTCGCCATCGGATCGGCGCTCGCGGCGGCTGGCGGCATCCTCGTCGCCCAGGCCTACCCGGTCATCGAGCCATACATGGGCATCGTGATCGGGTGGAAGGCCTTCATCGCCGCCGTCCTCGGCGGTATCGGCCTCATCGACGGTGCGATGGTGGGCGGGTTCATCCTGGGGCTAACGGAGGTCTTCGTCGCGGCCTACCTGCCTTCGACCTTCCGCGACGGCATCGCCTTTGCGATCCTGATCATCGTCCTGCTGGTTCGCCCGACGGGGCTCTTGGGCCGACCGGTCTCGACCAAGGTCTAAGGTCTAAGCGGAAGGAGGCGCCTGAATGGCCGCCCGGTGGCAGGCATGGTTTCTCTGGAGCTTCGCCACGGCCCTGGTAGTGACCCTGTACGTGCTGGGTCGTGCAGGGATCGTTAGCAACTACTTGGTGCACGTCCTGTCCCTTGTCGGCATCAATATCATCCTCACCGCCAGCCTCAACCTGGTCAACGGGTACCTTGGCGAGTTCGCCATCGGTCATGCCGGTTTCATGGCGGTGGGCGCGTACGTGGCCGGCGTCATGACAGTCAAGCTCGACCTGCCCTTTGGGCTGGCTTTCCTTGCCGCCGGTTTGGCAGCAGCCGTCATGGCTTGGCTGGTCGGTATCCCGGCGTTTACCACCTTCGGTGATTACCTGGCCATCGTCACCCTCGGATTCAACATGATCATTGTCAACATCATCACCAACATTGACGCCGTCGGCGGGCCCCGGGGCATGGTGGGACTACCGAAGGCGACGAACCTCTTGTGGGTTTATGGTACGGTCATGGCCATGCTCATCATCTTCAGGAACCTCGTCAACTCCAACTACGGCCGCCTCTGGAGGGCCATCAGGCAGGACGAGATCGCGGCCACGCTGATGGGGGTCCGGGTGAAGCGGCTCAAGCTCGCGGCCTTCGTACTGTCGGGCCTGTTCGCGGGTCTGGCGGGAGCCCTTTGGGGTCACCTGATCCAGTACATCAACCCTTCTTCCTTCACGTACGTCAAGTCCACAGAGATCCTCGCCATGCTCTATCTGGGCGGAATGGGCAGTCTCAGCGGCTCGGTGGTTGGCGCGACGCTGTTGACCGTGCTTCTTGAGAGCCTGCGCGACCTCGGCGTCTGGCGCATGGTGATCAGTCCCTTGATCCTCGTTGTGATCATGCTCCGTATGCCGCGTGGCATCCTCGGGTTCCGCGAGCTCACCCTGGAGGGTTGGGGCCGGACGAAGGGGGTCTTCCGGCGTGCCACTGCTTGAGCTGGAGCACGTCACCATGGCCTTCGATGGATTGAAGGCCCTCGAAGACTTCACCCTGCGGATCGAACCTGGCGAACTCGTGGGGCTCATCGGGCCCAACGGGGCCGGCAAGACGACCGTCTTTAACGTGATCACGGGCGTGTACCGCCCGACCCGCGGGCACATCCGGTTCCAGGGTCAGGACATCACCGGGCTCTCCCCGGCGGATATCACGCGCCTGGGCATTGGCCGCACGTTTCAGAACATTCGCCTCTTCGGCGAGATGACGGTGCTGGAGAATATCCTCGTCGCCTACAACTTTCGGATCGAGTATGGCTTCTGGCGGGCGATCTTCCGGGGACCGCGGTTCCACAAGGAGGAAGGGCGGCTGAGGGACGAGGCGATGGAGCTCTTGCGGTTGGTGCGCCTCGACGACCGGGCAGACCAAAGGGCCGGCAGCCTCCCCTACGGTGAGCAGCGCCGGCTGGAGATTGCCCGGGCGCTGGCTACCCGGCCCCGCCTGCTCCTCCTCGACGAGCCGGCCGCGGGGATGAATCCCGCGGAGGGCCGGGAGCTGATGGAGTTCATCCGCTGGATCCGCAGCCAATTCGACCTGACGATCCTCCTCATCGAACACCACATGCCGGTGGTCATGGGCATCTGCGAGCGGGTGCTCGTACTGAACTTTGGACGGGTGATCGCGGAAGGCAAGCCGGCCGACATCCAGAACAACCCCCGGGTGATCGAGGCGTATCTCGGCGAACAGGAGGTGGCGGGCTAGGTGGCACTCCTGGAAGTGGAGGACCTCACCGTTATCTACGGTGCCATCCGGGCCGTCAACGGCATCTCGTTGACGGTGGGCGAGGGTGAAGTGGTGGCCCTCATCGGAGCCAACGGTGCCGGCAAGACGACCACCTTGCGCGCCATCTCCCGCCTGGTACCGTCCCAGGGCGCGATCCGCTTCGCCGGCCGGGACCTGACCCGCCTACGCCCCCACGAGGTCACCGCCCTGGGGGTCGTACACGTCCCCGAGGGGCGCGGTATCTTCCCCCGTCTGACGGTCATGGAGAATCTGGAACTGGCCACCTGGACGCGGCGGCGGGACAGGGAGGGCATCCGGCGGGATCTAAGGATGGTGTTCGACCTCTTCCCTCGCCTGGAGGAACGCCGTCACCAACTGGCGAGCACGCTGAGCGGAGGGGAGCAGCAGATGCTCGCCCTCGGACGGGCCCTGATGCTTCGCGGGCGGCTGATGCTCCTCGACGAACCGTCCATGGGGCTCGCTCCGATCCTCGTCAAGGAGATCTTCTCCGTGATCAAGGAGATCAGCGCCGCTGGCACCACCATCCTCCTGGTCGAGCAGAACGCGCACGCTGCCCTCAAGATCGCCCACCGCAGTTACGTGCTCGAGACCGGATCCGTCGTCCTGTCCGGCCCAGCCCAGGCGGTTGCTGCGAACCCCCGGGTGAAGGCGGCGTACCTGGGGGCGTAGGGTTGCGACAGGGGCCGTGCGTTCCCTCCGACCGGACCGGGGAGGTCAGCGGATTTCTGCCCTCGCCCAGGCCTGGTTCCGCGCCGTGAGGGGGTGGCGGGCGTGGCTCTCGACGTGGACGTGGTCATCGTCGGCGGGGGGGCCGGCGGGCTTGCCCTGGGCCGCGCCTTGGCCCTGGAGGGCGTCGCCGCCCTCATCTTGGAAGCCCGGGGGACGTGCGCCCCGAGACGCGGGGGGAACTGCTCCAACCCAACGGCCTTCGTGTCCTGGCGGAGCTGGGCATCCTCAACCGTTTGCTGGCGTCGGGGGCCCAGGTGATCCACACCATCGAGTTCTACCAGAGGAGCGGCGATCCGCTGGGTACGCTCGACTACCGACTCCTGGACCCGCCTTACGACTACGTGGTCGGCAACCGACCCCACCGCTTGCGCCAGCTGCTTCTTCAATCCCTGGGAGACACTCCCATCTGGTGGCACGCGAAGGTCGAAGGACTGCAACGGGATGGCAACACGTGGCGCGTCGCGGTAAGCACGCCGGCCGGCCCGCAGCAGGTCAGGAGCCGCATCGTCGTGGCTGCCGACGGTGCCCGGTCCCAGGTACGGCGCATGCTGGGCATCAGGGCTCGCGTTCGCACCTATCGGGACGCTTATGCCTTGACCATCGTCCCCCGCCCGGCCGACTTCCCTGCGGTCGTTCGCCAGTACCAGGGTGGGGGAACGCTGCTCGGGCTCGTCCCCGTCCACCCCGACGAGTTGTACGTCTACTGGTCCGTGCCGGCCCACCGGCGGGACGAATTCAAGGGCCTGGGTTCGGGCCCGTTGCTGCAAGCGCTGGACCGGGAGGACCCCGGCCTGGCAAGAAGCCTGTCCTCGCTCCCCGCCGTGGCCTGGACGGTGGTCGTTCCGGTCCGGGTCGATGCAGAGACCTGGGTCGTGGACGGAGGAGTGCTGCTGGGGGATGCGGCCCACGCGCTGAACCCCAACGCGGCGCAGGGCACCAACCAGGCGCTGGCGGATGCGCGGGCGCTGGCGCCGGTGCTGGCTGCGGCCTTGGGAAAGGGCCGCGTGGATGCTGCCTCCCTGGCCCCCTATGAGCACGCCCGGCGTGCGCTGGCAGCCGGCGCGCAACGCGCGGGCGAGGAAGCGGCACGCTTGTGGACCTCGGCCAACCCGCTGACAGCGTGGATGGCTGCCCGCGTCATCCGCAATCTGAAGCATCACCCCGAGCTGGCGCGGAAGCTGGTGACCCTGACAGCCGGGCTTGAAGCAGCTCCCTTCACCCTGGCGGAGCGGCTCCGCCTCATCATCTGACGTCATCTAGCGCCGGCGCCTTGGCCGGGCCCACATCGCCCTGAGCGAACTTGGCGGCGCTTCGTCCGCCGGCAGCAGCACGGGGACCCCGCGGGCGCGCGGCCACTGGAGGCCTGCAGCCGCGGGAAAGCAGGTGGGAACGGTCGAGGGAAAGGAGGTGGGACCGGTGGAAACGACCGGTCCCACCTCACGCTCGTCTCAGTGGTCTCCGTTGCCCGCCGGAGCTCCGCCGGCGCTCAGTTCGAGGAACCGCTCCACGGGCGCCAGCGCCGTCTCCACCGCCTCTTCCCAGAAATCGGGTCGGGTCAGGTCGACGCCGAGATGCCTCGCGGCCAGCTCTTCCGTGGTCATGCGGCCCGTGTCGCGCAACAGGTCGGCATAGCGGCGGGCAAAGCCCGCTCCCTCGGCCAGCGCCCGGGCGTAGATGCCCGTGCTGAAAAGGAACCCGAAGGTGTACGGGAAGTTGTAGAAGGGCGCCTCGGTGATGTAGAAGTGGAGCTTCGACGCCCAGAAATGGGGGTGGTACTCGGCCAGGGCGTCGTGGTAGGCGCGGCGCTGGGCGTCCACCATGAGCCGGTTGAGTTCCTCCACGCTCAGCGGGCCGCTGCGACGCGCTTCATAAAAGGCCGTCTCGAAAAGGAAGCGGGCGTGGATGTTCATGAAGAAGCTTACGCAGTCTAGTACCTGTTGCTCGATCAGGGCGAGGCGGGTGGTGGGATCCGTCGTGTGGTGGATGGCGGCATCCGTAACCACCCGCTCCGCGAAGGTCGAGGCGGTCTCCGCCAGGTTCATCGGGTAGTTCTGGGCCAGGGGCGGCAGGTCGTCGATGACGTGCTGGTGGTAGGCGTGGCCGAGCTCGTGGGCCAGCGTGCCCACGTTGGACGGTGCGCCCGAGAAGGTCATGAAAATCCGCGATTGTCGGCTGACCGGGAAGCTGGTGCAAAAGCCGCCGGCCCTCTTGTTGGGACGGTCCTCGGCCTCGATCCACCGCTCCTCGAAGGCCCGGCGGGCAAGGGCGGCCATGTCCGGACTGAAGCGGGCGAACTGTTCCAGGATGAAGGTCGCGGCCTCGTCGTACGTCATGCGGGCCTCCGACCGGATGGCGGGGACGTGGACGTCGTACCAAGCCAGGCGTTCGCTGCCCATCAGCTGAGCCTTGCGCTCGAAATAGGGCAGCAGGCGGTGGCGGTGGCGCGTCACCGCATCCCACATGGCCTCCAGGGTGGCACGGGACATGCGGTTCTCGTCCAGGGGTTCTT
>QGUQ01000314.1 GCA_003242195.1 Bacillota bacterium
CCGGTGCGCCTCGGCCACCTGTTCCAGGGGCAGCTCCGAGTCGATGGCCGGGCGCAACTGGCCTTGCTCGATCAGAGTACGTAGGGCGTCTAGCTTGTAGCGCGCCCGTTCTAGGAACAGCCCGTGAATCGTCTGGTTCTTCTGGTAGGCGGGGGTGACGTTCACCCGGCCGCCCAGGATGGTCACCACGCGCCCGTGGGGCCGTGTGGCCTGGATGCTCCGCTCCAGCACCTCGCCCCCCACGGTGTCCAGGGTCAAGTCCACTCCCTGCCCGCCGGTCTCCTCGAGGACGACTCGGACGAAGTCCTCCTTCTGGTAGTCGATGACGCGGTCGGCACCCAAGGAGCGCACCAGGTCGAAGTTGGCCTCCCGGGCGGTGGTAAACACGTACGCACCCGCTGCCTTGGCGATCTGGATGGCGAAATGGCCGACACCGCCGGCGCCGCCATGGATCAGTACGGTCTCGCCGGCCCGCAGGCCGCCCCGCGTGATCAGGGCGTCCCAGGCGGTGCCACCGGCCAGGGGCACGGCCGCCGCCTCGAGATGGGACAGGTTGCGGGGCTTGGGGGCGACGATCTCCTCCCTGGCCACGTGGTACTCAGCGTAGCTACCCGGCTTGCCGCCGAAGATCTCCGGCGTGTAGTACACCTCATCCCCCG
This sequence comes from Bacillota bacterium, assembly GCA_003242195.1. Classification (GTDB taxonomy): domain Bacteria; phylum Bacillota; class Sulfobacillia; order Thermaerobacterales; family Thermaerobacteraceae; genus ZC4RG37. The sequence continues at coordinate 660 of QGUQ01000314.1, forward strand.
GTTGGAAGTGGCGCACTCCGGGGCCCGTGGCGACCACGACGCCCGAGACGTCGTAACCGATGATGGCCGGCGGCTGCACACCCGCCCACGTACCATTGCGGCGGATCTTGAAGTCCACGGGGTTCACCGAAGTGGCCCGCACCTCCACCAGGACCTCTCCCGGCCCCGGCTCGGGCACGGGTACCTCCCGGCGCTCGAAGACCTCCGGCCCGCCAAATTCGCGGATGAACATCGCTCGCATGGTCTCTGCCATCCTGTCGACCCTCCCTCACCGCAAAGGGCGTTCGGCGACGGGTGCTGGAGGTACGGCATGATACGGAGGACAGGGCATCCCACCGGGAGTGTGGGGAGCGCCCGGTCCATAGATTACCAGGAATGCGGCCCTTCTCGTGATCCGGTCGAGGCCCGGAACCCCAGGCCCTGGTAACGGCCGTCCACAAGCCGCCCGGTCACCCACCGCCCGAACACGCCCCCTGCCCACCTGACCCGCCGGGCCCGCCTTGCCCCCGCACCTCCTCCGCGATGCGATCGGCGATGGCCGGCAGGCTGCAACGCCCACGGTGAAACCACCGCGCGTCCAGCTGGTGGCGGAACCACGTCCACTGCCGCTTCGCATAGCGCCGGGTGTTGCGCACCAGGCGGCGCCGCGCCTCGGCCAGATCGTACTCCCCGCGCAGGTAGCCGATGATCTCCTTGTAGCCCAGGGCCTGTAGCGCGGGTAGATCCGGCGAGTAGCCGGCGTCCAGAAGCCCCTTGACCTCCTCCACTAGACCCCGGGCCAGCTGCCGGTCTACCCGTTCCTCAATGGCGCGGTAGATGCTGGCCCGCTCGTCAGTGAGCCCGAAGCACCGGGCGCCAAACCGGGGGCTCCCTCTGCGCTCCCGGACCTCGCTGGGCCGGCGCCCCGTCTGGTACCAGATCTCCAGCGCGCGGACCAGGCGCTTGCGATCGTGGGGGTGAATCCTCCGGGCGCTGTCCGGATCGACCGAGGCCAGGCGGCGATGCATGACCTCCGGTCCGAGGGTGTCGTACTCCCGCAGCAGGCGCTGGCGCAGCTCCGGGTCCGGGGGCACGTCCGGGAAGGAATATCCGTACAGCAGGGCGGTCACATAGAAGCCCGTCCCGCCCACCAGCACGGGATAGCGGCCCCGGCTACGGATGGCGGCGATGGCCGCCGTCGCGTCCCTCTGGAAGTCTGCCACGCTGTAGGGCTCGTCGGGGCGGCGGATGTCGATGAGATGGTGGGGGATGCGCCGGCGGATTTCCGGCGACACCTTGTCCGTGCCGATATCCAGGCCGCGGTAGACCTGGGTGGAATCCGCGGAGATGATCTCCACCGGCAACCGCTCGGCGATGAGCAGGGACAGCTCCGTCTTCCCCACTGCCGTCGGGCCGACGATGACGATGAGCGGTAGCGCCTGGTCAGCGTCCAACGCCGTCCCCCCATCTCCGGCCTCCCCGGAGCCGCCCCGGGCGGGAGCGGCCCCGGACGTGCCCCACCCGCGCCGCTCGAAGCCACCGGGCGCCCTGCTCAGGCACCGGTGCGACCGAACAACCGGGCCAACTCCTCTTCGCCCAGGCGGACCACCGTCGGCCGCCCGTGGGGGCACGCGTACGGGTGCCGGCACGCGGCCAGGTCCCGCAGGAGCCGGGTCATCTCTTCCGGGTGCAGGCGGTCTCGCGCCTTGACGGCCGCCTTGCAGGCGGCCAGGATCCGTGCCGCCCGGTCGGTGTCGAGGGGACCGCCCGTGCCGCTCACGGCTTCCGACAACAGGCGGGACAGCAGGTCCGCCAGAAGGGCGGCGCTGGGCCGGTCGGCCAGAGGTGCCGGCACCGCCCGGACCAGCACCGACGTGGTCCCGAAGGGCTCGATGCGGAAGCCCAGGTACTCGATCCGCTCCCGGTGCTCCATCAGCAGCGCATGCTCCGCGGGCGCCAGGTCCACCGTCACGGGCACGGCCAGGATCTGGCCGGGCACCGGTTCACCCTCCCCGGCGCGGAGGAACCGCTCGAAGTAGATCCGCTCGTGGGCCGCGTGCTGGTCCACCAGGTACAGCCCATCGGGCCCGGCGCACGCCAGGTAGGTGCCAGCCACCTGGCCCAGGGGCTGCAGGCGGGCCAGCACTTCTCCCGGGGGACTGCTAGAGCCCGCCCCCGCCCGCCCGGCCCCCGCGCCCGCCACCGCATCCGGGCCGGGGTGCCCGGGCGGTGCGAAGATCTCGAGCCACCGGTCCGTCTCGTAGGCCCCCGGTCCTTCACCCGCCGCGGCCGCGCCGCCCACCCCGGTCCAGCTGGTCCCGCGCCGCAATCGCGGCGCCCCCGGCCGGAAGGCCCGGGGCCGCGTCCACGCCTCGCCCGGCATCGCCCCCGGCCCGGTCGTACCGGCCGG